>JAEURB010000032.1 GCA_016788435.1 Anaerolineae bacterium
TGTATCAGTTGACGGTCAGTCCCGAGAACGCGCCGGATGAAGCCGAATACGTCGAAGTCGAGTTCCAGCAGGGCACGCCGGTGGCCGTCAATGGTGACCGCTTGCCCCCGGTTGAACTGTTCATCAAGCTGAATACCATCGCGGCCCGGCATGGCGTCGGCCGCGTAGATCTGGTCGAAAACCGCCTCGTCGGTATGAAAAGCCACGGTGTGTACGAAACACCCGGTGGCACGGTGCTGCTCAAGGCGCATCAGGCGCTGGAGAGCATCACCCTCGACAAGCACACCATGCACTACAAGGACATTCTGGCCGTCAAGTACGCCGAACTGGTTTACAACGGTCTGTGGTACACCCGCCTGCGCGAGGCGCTCGATGCCTTCGTCAACGTCACGCAGGAGAATGCGACCGGCACGGTGCGCCTGAAGCTGTACAAGGGCAATGTAATCACGGTTGGCCGCCGCAGCCCGCTCAGTCTGTACCGTGAGGACTACGCCTCGTTTGGCGAAGAGGACGTGTATGACCAGCAGGACGCCGAGGGCTTCATCCAGTTGTTCGGCCTGCCGCTGAAGGTCGAGGCGCTGCTCAGCATTGACGGCGGCGGCAAGAGCCGTTATCGCCAGCCGGACTACAGCCAGTTCAAGCGGGACTAGGCGGATGGCACTCTGGGGCGGCCGCTTTTCTGGCTCGGCTGATGAGGCGCTGCGCCAACTGAACGACAGTCTGCCGTTCGACCGGCGGATGGCGCTGCAGGATGTGGCCGGCAGTATCGCCTACGCGCGGGCAGTCGGCAGGGCAGGGGTGATTACCGAGTCCGAGGCCGGGCAGATAGTGGCCGGGCTGGAGCAGGTACGGGAGGAGTTCCTCGCTGGAGCTTTTGTCTTCGCTGCTGGTGACGAAGACATCCATACGGCCGTCGAACGCCGCCTGACCGAGTTCATTGGCCCCGTGGGCGGCAAGCTGCACACTGGCCGCAGCCGCAACGATCAGGTGGCGACCGATTTCCGGCTGTGGACGCTCGATGCGCTGGCCGGGCTGGATGAGCGCCTGGCCGACTTGCAGGGGGCGCTAGCCGGCACGGCCGAAACCCACGCCGCCACCCTGATGCCCGGCTATACGCATATGCAGCCTGCCCAGCCGATCACTGCCGGCCATTGGCTGATGTCGTATTTCTGGATGCTGGCCCGTGACCGCGACCGCTTGCGTGACTGTGCCCGGCGCACGGCTGTCTCCCCGCTCGGTTCAGGGGCGCTGGCCGGCACGCCGTTCGCAGTAGACCGCGCGACGTTGGCAGCCGAACTTGGTTTTGCGTCCGCTTCACCGAACAGCCTCGACGCCGTGGCCGACCGCGATTTCGCCGCCGAAGCCTTGTTCGCGCTGGCGTTGGCCGGGGTGCATCTCAGCCGCTTCGGTGAAGATGTCGTGCTGTTCAGCAATCCGTCGTTCGGCTTCATCACGCTCGATGACCGCTTCAGCACGGGCAGCAGCCTGATGCCGCAGAAGCGCAATCCAGACCCGCTGGAACTGGCGCGGGGTAAGGCGGGCCGCCTGATCGGCAACCTCACTGGCTTTCTGACGGTGCTCAAGGGTATGCCTGCGGGCTACAACAAGGACCTGCAGGAGGACAAGGAGGCGCTGTTTGATTCGGTGGACACGCTGTCGCTCATCCTCCCCGTGCTGATAGCGGTGGTGCGTTCGCTGCGCCTCAACCCGGACAACATGCGCGCCGCCCTGAGCGACGACATGCTGGCGACCGACCTGGCCGACTACCTCGTTCGTAAAGGTGCGCCATTCCGTGAGGCGCATCATATCGTCGGGCGGGCGGTGGCGCAGGCCAGCCAGCGAGGAATCGGGCTGCCGGCGCTTTCATTGAGCGATCTTCAGGAGTTGTCGCCCGCCTTTGACCCGGATGTGACGGCGGTGTTTGACTTCGAGCAATCGGTCGCGCGGCGGGCGGCGCAGGGCGGCACGGCGCCCGAAGCGGTACGCGCCCAAATCGCGGCAGCGCGTGCCTGGCTGAACGGATTCGCCGCCCCGGCATAATTGGTCTGTGCGAGTTTTCACCAATCGCTTGACAACGCCCGGCGTGTTCGTTACGCTAATATGCATCTTTCCGACAGGTGACACCAGAATCATGCATTCTCGTCGTTCGCTGGTCATCGTCATTAGCAGCCTCGTACTCGGCGTCCTTCTTATTGTGGGCGGCGGGTGATTACGGCTTGGCGGCGACCGGAACGCGATAGTACGCGAACTTGTAGAAGCCCCCGAGCAGGGGGCTTCTTGTTTGAGGAGACGGGATGATGGGTACGTGGCGGCAGTTCACTCACACGCGGGCAGCAGGCGAACAGCCTGAAGCTGCGCACGCGCTGACGCCGGGCCATACCTGCCAGCCCCGCGCCAGTCAGTTTGGCGCGCAGCCTCAAACGACCTCGCAGCGTGGCTCACGAGCGCGCTTGCCACAGGCCTTTCTGTGACGACACAGAAACCTCGGCAAGCGCGCTCTTTTTGTTGGTGAATGGGGTGAGGGATGAGCACGAACGGCAAGTATATCTGGAAGAACGGCGAGTTAATTCCCTGGGAAGCGGCCACCGTCCATGTGATGACGCACGCCTTGCACTACGGTTCCAGCGTATTCGAGGGCGTACGCGCCTACGCGACGCCGTCTGGCCCGTCCGTTTTCCGGCTGCAGCCGCACACCAGGCGCCTGCTCAACTCGGCCAAAATCGCCCGGATTGCCGTGCCGTATTCCGAAGAACAGCTCAACAAGGCTGTACTGGATACGGTGGACGCCAACGGCCATGAAGCCTGCTACATCCGCCCACTGGTTTTTCGTGGCGCGGGCAAGCTGGGCGTCGAGGGACGCCACAACCCGACTGAAGTCATCATCATGACGATGGAGTGGGGGCGCTATCTTGGTGCTGAAGCCATCGAACAGGGCGTGGACGTGCAGGTGAGTACCTGGCGTCGTCTCGCACCCGATACCGCTGCGTCGCTGGCCAAGATCGGCGGCCAGTACGTCAACAGTCAGTTCATCAGCATGGAAGCGCACGACAACGGCTTTCACGAGGGCCTCGCGCTCGACTATAACGGCACGGTCAGCGAAGGCGCAGGCGAGAACATTTTCGTCATCCTCAACGGCGTCGTCTATACGCCGAACATCGCATCGTCCATTCTGATGGGCATCACCCGCGACTCGGCGCTGACTATTCTCAAGAGCCAGGGTGTGGAAGTGCGCCACGAGCCGATCTCGCGCGATTTGCTGTACGTCGCTGATGAGATTTTCCTGACGGGCACAGCCGCCGAGGTCACCCCGGTACGTTCGGTGGATCGCATCCAGATCGGCGCTGGCTCACGCGGGCCAGTCACCAAGGCGCTCCAGGACGAGTTCTTTGCGTTGACCAGCGGCCAGAAGCCGGATGTCTACGGCTGGCTGACACCTGTGCGTCATTCCTGATTATCGTATTCTGCCCCTCCGGCAAACCGAAGGAGAGTGTCCCATGATCCTCAGCGGCGCAGAAATTCTGATGGAGTGCCTCCTCCGCGAAGGCGTTGAAGTCATGTTCGGCTATCCGGGCGGCGCAATTCTGCCGACCTACGATGCCATGACCCGCTATCCGCAGATTCACCATGTGCTGGTGCGCCATGAGCAAGGCGCATCGCACATGGCCGATGGCTATGCGCGGGCAACCGGCAAGGTCGGCGTCGCTATCGCCACCAGCGGCCCCGGCGCGTCCAACCTGATCACTGGTATCGCCACGGCCATGATGGATTCGTCGCCCATCGTTTGCATCACCGGCCAGGTCACGCGCGGCGCGATTGGCAGCGATGCCTTCCAGGAACTGGACGTCACCGGTGTCAGCCTCCCGGTCTGCAAGCATAACTATCTGGTGATGAGTGCCCATGAACTGCCCTACGTGGTGCGCGAGGCCTTCTATATCGCCCGCACGGGCCGCCCCGGCCCCGTGCTGATTGACATTCCGAAGGACGTGCAGATCGAACGGATTGAGTTCGTCTATCCCACCGATGAAATCCGCCTGCCGGGTTACCACATCCCGCAGGGCGCGCGCGATGAGCAGATCGCCGGGATGCTGGAACTGATCAACAACGCCGAACGCCCGGTGATTTTGGCGGGGCATGGCGTGATGATGTCGGGCGCGGTTAATGAACTGCGCGAACTGGCCGAACGCGCTCAAATCCCGGTGGCGCTCACGCTGCTCGGAAAGGGCGCGATACCCGAAAGCCACCCGCTGACGGTGGGCATGATGGGTATGCATGGCGCAGCGGCCACCAACTTCGCCATTCAGGAGGCCGACCTGCTGATCGCGCTCGGCATGCGCTTCGACGACCGCGTAACCGGCAATCTGAAGACCTATTCGCCGAACTCGAAGAAGATCCACATTGACATTGACGCCAGCGAGATCAACAAGAACGTGCGCGTGGATATGGGCATCGAGGGCGATCTCCGCACCGTGCTGGCACAGGCGCTGCCCGGTGTGCAATCCGCCATGCACCCGGAATGGCTGAACCGTATCCGCGACTGGCAGGAAGACGCCCAGGAGCGCGACATCATCTACCGCGACACCGGGGACGTGCTGTACGGCGCGCAGGTGATCAACGAACTCTGGAAGGCGACCGGCGGCGAGGCTATCACGGTCAGCGACGTGGGCCAGCACCAGATGCTGGAAGCCCAGTACTACCCGCACGTGCGCCCGCATACGCTCATTTCGAGCGGCGGCCTCGGCACAATGGGTTTCGGTCTGCCGGCAGCCATTGGCGCCAAATTCGGCAAACCCGACGAAGAAGTGTGGGCCATCGCTGGTGACGGCGGTTTCCAGATGACCCTGTGCGAGCTGGCGACGGCCGTGCAGGAGAACCTCGATATCAACATTGCCGTCGTCAACAACCAGTTCCTGGGCATGGTGCGCCAGTG
>JAEURB010000047.1 GCA_016788435.1 Anaerolineae bacterium
ATGCGTCAAACTATCATCGCTGGCAACTGGAAAATGTATAAGACCGTCGCGGAATCGGTCGATTTCGTGCGCCAACTTCTCCCTCGGCTCGAACCGTTCGGCAACGTCGAACGCGTCGTGTGTCCGACGTTCGTCGCGCTCGCCCCAGTCGCCGATGTGCTGCGTGGTTCGGCCGTCAAGGTCGGCGCGCAGAATGTGGCGTTCAACAAGGAGGGCGCGTACACCTCGCAGATCGCGCCCGGCATGCTGCAAGGGCTGGTCGAATACGTGATCATCGGGCACAGCGAAGCGCGCAAGTATCTCGGTGAGACGGACGAGGACATCAACAAGAAGGCGAAGATCGCGCTGGAATACGGCCTCAAGCCAATCATTGCGGTCGGCGAGAGCCTCGAAACCTATGAGGCCGGGCAGACAGCGGCGTTCGTCGGCGGGCAGGTGCGGGCGGCCTTGAGCGGCATCAGCGCGGAGCAGATGGCGAGCATCGTCATCGCCTACGAGCCGATCTGGGCGATTGGCACGGGCAAGAACGCCAGCGCCGACCTCGCCAACCAGATCATCAGCGGCGCGGTACGCGGCACGGTGCGCGACTTGTACGGCGATGCGGTGGCGGGCGCGCTGCGGATTCAGTATGGCGGCAGCGTCAAGCCGGACAACATGGCCGATTACATGAGCCAACCGGATATCGACGGGGCGCTGGTCGGCGGCGCGTCACTCAAGCTGGACGACTTCACCAAGCTGGTCGAAGCGGCGGCGCAGGTCAAGTAAATCACCCCACCCCCTACCCCTCCCCGAATTCGGGGAGGGGAGCAGACATTGCACGCAGGCAGTGAAATGCGCCCAAAGGGTACAGATGCGGTAAGGTTGGACAATGGACGCGATGAAGCACGTCCGCACGGAAGAACAGATTCAGCGGTAGGTTGAGAAAGGTAAGCGGCTCTGGGTATTCTGGAATTGGTCTTCCCGTGGCTGCTCGTAATCGGGCTGCTGGTCGCCATGCGACGACTTGAGGGATGGCTGCACCAGCATATCTTCAAGGTCGGGTGGCTGATCACCAAGAATCTGCACACCACCACGATTTTGTACTACACATTCTTCCTCCCTGGCGTCGTCTTTCATGAGTTCGTGTTGTGGCTGGTCGCCGGCGTGTTCAATGTGCGGGCCGAACGAGCGATTGCGTGGCCGGAAGCGCAGGCGATTGCCGAACTCAAACTGAACTTCATTCGTCTATCCAAAAACACGTCCGCATTCAAAGTCGCAGTGATCAGCGTCGCGCCGCTGCTGGCAGGCATCGCCTTGATTGCGTTCGTGCTGACCAGTGTGATGGATATCAGCGGTATCCGCATTCTGATTGCCTCCGGGTCGCTGGATGATGTGAATGTCGCGATTGGCCGACTGACGGCAACCCCGGATTTCTGGCTGTGGTTTTACCTCATCTTCGCCGTCGCCAACACGATGATGCCGGAATGGGACAAGCTGAAAGGCTGGCGTCCGGTGCTGATCGTGCTCGGCGTGGGCGTGGTGCTGCTGTTTCTGCTCGGCGTGGGCGATGAACTGTTCGTTGAGGCGTTCACCGGGCCGCTGGCAACCCTGCTCTCGCTGCTGGCCGGGTCGCTCATCGGTGTGATCGCCATCAATCTGGTGATGACGGGCGTGCTCGGCGGCATCGAATCGTTGATCGAGCGCGTCACCGGGGACAGCGCCACGTTCCAGAACGGCAAACTGGTCGCCATGCGCCGCGAGGAAATCCTCAAGCAAAAGGAGCAGGCGCGACAGAAACAGCAGAAGCAGTTGGAAGCGGCGAAGAACGCGCCGAAAACACCGGGCGGCCCGCCCTCGATTTACAAGCTGCCGCTGCCGATCCCCGGAGCACCCGGCAAAGAGGCCGAAGCCCTACCCCGCCCGGCGGTGGCGACACTCCAGCCTACACCGGGCGATGATCGCGCGGGTCCAGTGATGATCACCGGGACGGCGACGCCAAAACCGCCAGCGGACGAAGCTGCAGAAGAATAGAGCGAAACCTCACCCCTCTCCTAGAGGCTGAGGACAGGACACTTTTAACAAACGAACCATTGTAGGGACGCGCTTCTGCGCGTCCGTGGTCAGCGGACGGCCAGAA
>JAEURB010000324.1 GCA_016788435.1 Anaerolineae bacterium
CAATCTGGTCAGCGGTGAAGCGGGCGCGGTCGGCAGGGCTGAGCAGGCTGGGCGCATTATACGTCGCGGTCGCGGTTGGTGTCGCGGTTTCGCTGCCCGATGGGGTGGGCGAGAGGGTTGGCGTAGGCGTGGGGGCGGGCACACGGAATTGCTGCCCTGGTTGAAGCAGCACGGTGCAAGAATCGCCGCCCGTGTCGAACTGGAAGTCACACAGCGAAAAGGCGATTTCCGGGTTGATCTGGGCCAGCACTTCGGCTGTCGTATGGTATTGATACATGATAGCAACCATGCTCTCCTGCGGCTGAACAATATGCCACATCAGGCCAGGCAGGAGCGTCGCAGTCGGTATGAAGGTGGCCGTCGGCGGAGTCGCGTTCGGCTCGTTGACGTACAGCGCAGCCACATCGCTCGCTCCCGCGCTGCCCGTCGAAGTGGGGGCAACGGCCGCTGCGTTGGGGTCTGGAGTTGGCGTCGGGCGGGGAATGAGGATCGTCTGGCCAATCTGGATCGCTTCAGGGGCAGAAAGTCCGTTCAGTTCAAGGATGGCGGGCACGATGTCGAGGGAACGATGGCCACAAGCGTAGGCCAGCGAAATCAGGTCGTCGCCCGCCTGAATGACATAGGTGCAAGGCCCTTCGGTCGGCGGCGGAGTCTCGGTTGGCGGGGCAGGGGTCACGGTGGCCAGCGCGGCCATTGTTGGACGCGCCGTATTGGTGACGAGGATCGCGCCCGGTACGGTGGGAGAGGCCAGGCCAGTTGGCTCAGTAGTTGGTTCGGGTGCGAAAGCGTTAAGGACGCCGGGCAGGGCTAAGGCCAGCGCCGCGATGCACAGGCCGGCCAGAACGAGCGCGCCGATTGCCGTGAGCAGCCACTCGCCCGAGCGCTTACCCTCGCCTTCGAACAGGTCGGTTTCGCCGTAACGGCGGTCATAGCCGGGCAGTTTTGAGGTGCGGCGATGGCCGTTCTCGGGCTGAACATCAGCGAGAGATGTGCCGCAGGTTGGGCAGACCGCCGCGTTCGGGTGGCTTACGGTTCCGCAGATAGGACAGACTTTTCGCGCCAAGGTATTCCGTATACTGCGCCGGGCATTAGGCCCATTATACGGACGTGGAGGAGCGAATTGCAGGCGCGTTTTGTGTGCCGGGTCTGCGGGCGCACTATAATCGGGCAGGCGCGAGGGCAGGCAGGACGAGAGTCTGATGAATGCAGATAAGCGGGTGGTGGCCTACCACATCGGGCGGTTGAAGGACAAGCGCGTTGAAGTGCGGCTGGCCAGCATCGCCGAACTGGCCGAACTGGGCGATGCGGGGGCGCTGAACGCGCTGGAAACCGTCTATCGTTCGGACGAAGACGCGGCTGTGCGCCATGCGGCCCAGCAAGCCGGGCGCGTCATCTACGCGAAGCAGCGCGCGCTGGCAGAAGGAAAGTAACAGGGCGAACCATTCCGGTTCGCCCTGTTCGTTGCCATCGCTATTGGCCGAGCTGCGCGATACGCTCCTCCAACTGGGCTGCTGCTGCCTGCAATTCGGCTAACTTGGCCCGTTCGCGCTCGACAATATCCGGGCGGGCGCGGCCAATGAACTGCTCGTTGCCGAGCATCGCCAGCGAACGGCCGATTTGCTCACGGGCCTTCTCCAGTTCGCGGCCCAGGCGTTCGCGCTCGGCGGCGACATCCACGAACTCGGATAGCGGCAGATGCAGGCTGACATCGCCAACCACGACTGCGACGGCTTGAGCGGGTGGCTGCGCGCCGGCGGGCAGGAAATCAAGCTTCGCCACATTGCACAACCGGGCAAGGACGAAGGCATATTCGTCCAGCACAGGCGCGAACGCACCGGCCGAAGCGACCGCCGCAATCTTGCGCGCCGGTTCCACCTTGTACTCGTCACGCACATTGCGCACGCCGCGCACCAGTTCGATGAGGGTGCTCATCGCGCGTTCGGCCTCATCGTCGTGCCAGCGCTCATCGGCTACCGGCCAGCTTGCCATGATCAGCGCCGGGCCTTCATGCGGCAGATATGACCACGCGGCTTCGGTCACGAACGGCATGAACGGGTGGAGCAGGCGCAGGCCGGTGTCCAGCACGTGCACCAGCATCTGGCGCGTCGCGTGTTTCTGCGCTTCTGTACCGTTGTAGAGCGGGCCTTTGCTGACTTCGATCATCCAGTCAGCAAACTCCGTCCACAGGAAATCGTCAATCTGGCGGCCCGCTTCGCCGTACTGGTGGGTATCGAACAGGCGCTGGACAAGCGCAACCAAACGGTTGAGCCGGCTGAGAATCCAGCGCGAGGGCAGGTCGAGTTCAGACGGTTCTGGCAAACCGGCCACATCATCGTCAATCAGATTGCCCACTACGAAGCTGGTCATCTGCCACAGTTTGTTGACAAAGCGCCAGTTGCGCTCGACGCGCGCGCTGTCGAGGTTGATGTCGTTGCCGGGCGTGCCGCCGGTCGCCAGGGTCATGCGCAGCGGGTCGGCCCCGTACTGATCGATCAATTCGAGCGGGTCAATTACGTTGCCCAGCGTTTTGCTGATCTTGCGGCCGAATTTGTCACGCACGAGGCCGTGCAGATAGACGGTGTGGAACGGCGCCTGATCGGTGAACCAGCAGCCCAGCATGATCATGCGCGCCACCCAGAAGAACAGGATGTCGTAGCCGGTTTCCATCATCTGTGTGGGATAAAACCTGCGTAAATCGGGCGTATCCTGCGGCCAGCCAAGCGTCGAGAACGGCCACAGTCCACTGCTGAACCAGGTATCCAGCACGTCCAGTTCGGGCGTCCAGCCGTCGCCGGGCGGCGGCGTGTGGCCCACGTAGACCTCGTTATTCGGCCCGTACCAGGCGGGGATGCGGTGGCCCCACCAAAGCTGGCGGCTGATGCACCAGTCCTCGATGTTCTCCATCCAGTGGAAGTAGATCTTCTCGAAGCGTTCGGGCACGATGGTGATCTCGCCGGAACGGACAGCTTCCATCGCCTTTTCGGCCAGCGGCTGGATTTTCAGGAACCACTGCGTACTTAGCATCGGCTCGACAACTTCGCCGCCGCGCTGGCTGCGAGGCACCACCATCAGATGATCCTGGACGCGAACGGTCAGGCCGGCGGCTATCATATCCGCCCACAGTTTCTCGCGTGCCGCAAATCGGTCAAGCCCGGCGTACGGGCCGGCCTTCTCGTTGAGCGTCGCGTCGCGGTTCATTATGCTGACCAGCTCGAGCTGATGCCGCTTGGCCATTTCGTAGTCGTTGAAGTCGTGCGCCGGCGTCACCTTCAGAGCACCAGTGCCGAACGACATGTCCACATATTCGTCGGCGATGATCGGTATCGGGCGGTTGAGCATGGGCACCAGCGCGCGCTTGCCAATCAGGTGCTGGTAGCGCGGATCAGCAGGGTGAACAGCCACGGCTGTATCGCCGAGGATAGTCTCGGGGCGCGTGGTGGCCACCGGGACGGATTCACCGCCTTCGACCGGATAATTGAAGAAGTAGAGCTTGCCTTGTTCTTCTTCGCGCTCGACCTCGAGATCACTGACGGCTGTTTGAAGACCGGGGCTCCAGTTCACCAGGCGCGGGCCGCGATAGATCAGGCCCTGCTCGTAGAGGCGCACGAACACCTCGATCACGGCCGACGACAGGCCATCGTCGAGCGTGAAGCGTTCGCGTTCCCAGTCACACGATGCGCCCATCCGGCGAAGCTGACGGCCAATCGTGCCACCGTATTTCCTCTTCCAGTCCCAGGTGCGGGCGAGAAACTCCTCGCGGCCTACTTCCTGTCGGCTGGTCCCTTCGTCGCGCAGCATCTTCTCAACCTGAAGCTGGGTGGCGATACCGGCATGATCGGCGCCAGGCACCCAGAGTGCCGCCTTGCCGCGCATGCGCTCGTAGCGAATCATCAGGTCTTCGAGGGTGGTGAACAGCGCGTGGCCGGTGTGAAGGGCGCCGGTCACGTTGGGCGGCGGCATCGCAATGACGTACGGTTCGGCGTCGGGCGCGGCGGCCTCTGGCTTGAACCAACCATTGCTTTCCCACCATTGGTAGAGACGCGCTTCCTCGGCCGTGAAGTCGAAGTTGCGCGGCATGGCGTTGCGGGGTGCGTCACTCATTTCTTTCTCTCGTTTCGCTTGAGCCAAAGCGGCGATGACGTGATAGACAGTGGTTTGCGGGCGATCAGTACCCGTTCGGCGCGGTCAGGCTGGTCCATAACTTCCTCAAAGCCGATTTCGAGGAGGACAACCTTGACCTCGTCGGTAGACAGCGGGCGAAAGATGACTTTGTGCTTCGCCGCTTCGTGCTTCTTGCCCTTGCCTTGTACGATGTACAGGTTTTGTGTAGCGAATACCGGCGGGCCGTCATCCCACTCCCACAGGTCGAAGGTGATGAACTCGCTGCCATCTTCGAGCGCGTGATCGAAGCCGGGAAGGAAGCGCGGCCGGTATTCCATGAAAGGCGCAAAGTCCCTCATGCCGATGACCAGCGTGCCGCCAGGGCGCAGCAGTTCGAACATTGAAAGCAGCGCCAGTTCGATTTCCTCGTCGAGCAGCAGGTGGGGCAGGGCGTTACCTTTGCAAAGAACCGCGTCGAATGGGCCTTCGACGAGATTCATCAGCTCGGTGAGGTCGCCACGCTCCCACTGAACCTTGTCGAGAACGCCGAAATGAGCGGCGATTTCCTGCGCCTGGGCCAGCAGACCCGCGCTGGAATCGACGGCGACGACCTCGAAATCGAGCCTGGCCAGCGGTACGGCCCGTTCGCCAATGCCGCAGGCCGTATCGAGAACGCGCATGACACCCCGGTTGCGAAAGATCGAGCGCAGGCTCAGTCCTTCGCGGTCCATCTGCGCTTGCCAGTCGCGGTAGAACAAGGCGTAGTAGCGCGCAATAGCGTCGTAAAACTCGCTGGTGTCATTACGGGTCGTCACAGCGTCCTCCCGTGAAAACAGAAAAGCCACCTTCGTACACAAGGACGAAAAGCGGCTTCGCGGTACCACCTTGTTTCACGCCGCGTGGGCAGCGTGCACTCAATACGCTGTAGCGGGCGCACCCCGGCCCGGCTTACTGTCGTTCAGCCAAGCGACTCGCGGGCGACCTTCCCCTTCTCACTGCGAGCGGGCTTGCAGCCGATGGCCCGCGTTCTCTGGCGCAGTGGGGCAGGGTACTCCTCCCGGTCTTCGTCCATTTCTATGAAGTTACGATCAGTATAAGCAGGCTGCCCAATCCGGTCAATCCCGCTCCTGTTCAGCGGCGCGTACCATACTGCGGATACGGTCGCTCACCATGTCAATGGCGACCAGGTTGTGGCCGCCTTCCGGGATGATGACATCGGCATAGCGCTTGCTCGGCTCGACGAACTCGAGATGCATCGGGCGGACGGTATCGAGATACTGGTCAATCACCGATTCGGGTGTACGGCCGCGTTCGGCAATATCACGTGAGAGGCGGCGGATGAAGCGCAGATCGGCGTCGGCATCCACGAAGACCTTGATATCGAACAGCGGGCGCAGCGATGGCTCGGCCAGTGAGAGAATACCTTCGACCAGAATGATTGGGCGTGGCTCGACGTGGATGACCTCGCTGGTACGCGCGTTGGTGGTGAAGTCGTAGATTGGCACGTCTACCGCCTGGCCGTTTTGCAGGGCGAGGATGTGCTCACGCACCAGCGGCGTTTCGAGCGCATCAGGATGGTCGAAATTGAGCCGCCCCTTGGCAGAGGGCGGGACGAACTCGACTTCGCGGTAATAGGAGTCGTGGGGCACGTAGGCGATGCGGTATTCGCCGACGCGCTGCATGATCGCCTGAACGATAGTGGTCTTGCCGGAGCCAGTGCCGCCGGTCACAACAATCGTGACGGGCCTGGAACGGGGATGCTGCATGGCGTTCCCTCTCCACGAAAATGCCCGCATGCGGCTTGGCGCGGCGGGCATTGTTTCACTGAGCCACCTTTGGGATTTGAACCCAAAACCTAACGCTTACGAAGCGTTTGCTCTGCCGTTGAGCTAAGGTGGCGGCTGGCAAACAGTCTAGCAGAGGCAATGCCCGCCCGCAAGAGTATTTGTGGCTGCTCAGTGCCGGAAATGGCGCACACTGGTGAAGACCATGGCGATGCCCGCTTTATCGGCGGCGGCGATGACTTCAGCGTCGCGGATCGAGCCCCCGGGCTGGATGATGGCCGTCACTCCGGCCTCGATGGCCGCCTCCACCCCGTCAGCGAACGGGAAGAAGGCATCCGACGCCAGTACTGCACCCTGCGCCTGCTCGCCGGCGCGTTCGATGGCCAGCTTGACGGCGTCTACCCGGTTCGTTAGTCCGCCACCTATACCAACGGCTGCTTGACCTCTGGCCAGCAGGACAGCGTTGGACTTGACGTATTGAACGCCCTTCCAGGCGAAGCGCAGGGCTTCGACTTCCTCAGGTGTGGGCTGGCGTTTGGTGGCCGTCATGAAGCGCGTCAATTCAGGGTCGCCCAAGTCGGTGCGCTGAACGAGATAGCCCCGCTGCACCGAACGGACTTCCCATTCCGAACCGGGGGAGATGACCGGCGCTTGCAGCAGGCGGCAGTTCTTACGCTTTTCGGAGAGGACCTGAACGGCCTCGGGGCTGAATGACGGAGCAGCAATGGCCTCGATGAACAGGGAACCGAGCGCCGAAACGAACTCGGTCGTCACTTCGCGGTTGGCCGCGACCACGCCGCCAAAGGCTGAAACCGGATCGGCGGCCAACGCCAGCGGCCAGGCGGCGGAAAGCGTGGCGGCGCAGGCGATGCCACACGGATTGAGATGCTTGACGATGACGACGGTAGGGGAATGGAAGCTGTTCACTGCCCGCCACGCGGAATCGAGGTCGAGGATATTGTTGTAGGAAAGCTGCTTGCCGGCCAATACTTCGCCGCCCAGCGGCCCACTGCGCGCCCCTCGGCTGTAATAGGCGGCAGCCTGATGCGGGTTCTCGCCGTAGCGCAGCGGTTCGGCCAGTGTGAGACCCAGCGAGATTTGTGTGGGCAGCGCAGCATCGTCAAACACGGGCGACTCCCGCTGCGTCAGCCAACTGTGGATCGCCGTATCGTAATCGCGAGTGTGCGCGAACGCTTTGCCTGCCAGCCGGCGGCGGGTCTCAACGCCGATTGAGCTGGTTGCATCAAGTTCGTCCAGAAGCTGCGTATAGTCAGACGGGTCGCAAATTGCGGTCACGCGGTGGAAGTTCTTGGCGGCGGCGCGCAGCAGGGTGACGCCGCCAACGTCAATTTGCTCGATAGCGT
>JAEURB010000057.1 GCA_016788435.1 Anaerolineae bacterium
GTTGATCAGTTCAGCAATACGTGGGTGGGAGCAGACAACGCCTTCACGCGCAATTCAGTCGCGGCGGATGTCGGCTGGGCGGCCTGGGGCGTGCTGGAGCCGGAGCTGGCCGACGAGGACGTGTGTCTGCCCGAGGAAAAGCCGCTGGAATGCGAGTACCGCATCGCAAGGCCCTCGATTGCCCTGATCATGTTCGGCACCAACGATGCCAGCTACCGCACGCCGGAAGAATACCGCTACGACCTGGAGCGCATCGTCAACCTGACGGTGAGCTGGGGCGTGATTCCCGTGCTGAGCACGTTCCCGAACCGGCCGGATACACCCGCTGTCGCCGCCGCGCTCAATCAGGTCGTGCGCGAGGTGGCCGCCACGCACCACCTGCCGCTCTGGGACTACGCCGCCGCCCTCGCGGCGTTGCCTGATGGAGGGCTGGCGTGGGATAATCTGCACCCATCCGCCCCCGAAGAAACCGACTTCGTAGCCGTCTTCAACGCCGAAAATCTGCAGTACGGCTATGTCGTCCGCAACCTGACGGCGCTGCAAATCCTGGATCGCGTCTGGCGCACGGTCAACCCGCCAGCGGAGTAATGATGGTGGGATACTTGTGAACCCCTCACCCCCTGCCCCCTCTCCCACGCAAGCGGGGAGAGGGGGAAATTACGTTAGCCCTCATCCCAGCGGCCCTCACCTCCGCCCAGGTGGCCCTCACCCCCGCCCCTCTCCCTCAGGGAGAGGGGAGCAGAGCGTTGCAGTGCGGGCGCTGTTTCCCTCTCCACTTGGGAGAGGGATCAAGGGTGAGGGCCTGCGCGGTGAGTTCGCAAGGCTCATCACTGCCCTGCTGTTCCTCACCCTCGCGCTCAGCGGCGGTGTCTTCGCGCAGGAAGCGACGCCAGAGGCTGCGCCGTACACGCCCGCCGAAGTCGTGACCTACCGCGAGGCGTACGTCTTCGCCGGGCCGGGGCCGACGCACCCGCAGGTAGGCATTCTGCGCGAGAACGTGCCGGTGCGCGTCGTCGAGCGCAACAACCCCGGAACGTGGGTGCGCGTGCAGCGGGTGGACGGCAGCGGCAATGTCACGCTGGACGGCTGGATCGTGTCTGGCTACGTGCAGGGCCGTTCGGCGCTCGATTTCGCCGCCATGCCCGTCACCACCCTGCCGGATAATCTGCCCGGCGGCGCGGCCAACGGGGCGATGGCGGCCATCTACGCCGCGCCCGTACTACCTGTCATTAGCGACGCGATGGCGGATGTGTGGTGGCTGGGCCAGGCGCTCGGCAACGACGCGAACGCGATCACGAAAGTCGGGGACAGCCTGAGTGCCCAGCACGAGTACCTCGAACCAATGGCCAATCCGTCGCGCGCGCTCAACGCCTACCGCACGCTCGCTCCGGTCGTGGACCGCTTCGGCGCATCGGCGGGCGTGACCAGCGTGGCGGCGCAGATCGGCATGGGTAGCTTCACCGAGTTCGACCCGATGTGGGCCGACCCTGCGCGCGGCTGCCAGCCCGGCGAAGGCCCGCTGGTTTGCGAGTACCGCCTCAAACGGCCGAGTATCGCCTTCATCATGTTCGGCCCGAATGACGTGCGCGCCATCTCGGCCGATGTTTTCCAGCAGGAGATGGAGCGCATCATCACGACGTCGCTCGACAACGGCGTGATCCCGGTCGTTTCGACGTTTGCCGTCCACCCGAATGACGAGTTCCTGCCGCAGGCACTGTTGTTCAACCGAAAGCTGATCGAGCTGGCGAACCAGTATCAGATTCCGCTGATCAACCTGTGGGCGGCAACGCGCGTGCTGCCGAACTACGGGCTGGACGTGGATAACATCCACCTGACGATGAGCGGCGAAAATATGCTCTACTACGACGGCGGCAACGATG
>JAEURB010000083.1 GCA_016788435.1 Anaerolineae bacterium
AACCCGGCCTTGTGGATGGTTCCGTACGTGGGAACGGGCGTGATCGCCGGCCGCGTGATCGACTCGTTCGGTAATCCGATCTCGGATGTGGACGTGACCATTCGCAGCCGCGCCACCGGCCAGACGGTTGATACGACGACGACATATATCATCCAGAACACCGGCGTGGATGTGAACGCCGACCCGATCTGGGACGAGAATTTCGTGGTGGGCGATATACCGGTGGGCCGCCATGAGGTGATCGCCGATATCGGCGGCCAGCGTGTGACGGCCATCGTCGAGGTGATCGAAGGCACGACCGCCTTTGTTGAATTGACGACCGCGCAGCCAACCGCGACGCCCGCTTCGTGAAGCGGCCAGCGGCGGCCATTCGTTGGGAAGGCGCTGGCGTGGAAACCTGTGAATTCGCTACACTCAAACTGGGTATGCCGGAGTGCTGCGCCCAACCATTTGGAGGTCAACGGCCATGATGGCACGAGCTGGAAAACTGAGCCTGATCGGACTGATCCTGCTGCTGCTGGCTGCCATTGCGGCCGTGCCGCTGGCGGCCCAGGCGGGCAACACGCTGCAGCCGAACGTGCCGCAATCGGGCGCGCTCGATGCCGATGTCGCGGCACAGGCCTTCGTCTGGGAAGTATTGAACGTTCCGCAGTTCACATTCAACGTGCGCAGCACGTCGGGCGCGATCCTCGGCCTGATCGTCACTGACGAGGCGGGTACGGTGCTGGGCGCGAATACCGGTGCTGACGGTGCATCGCTGCCGGGCCTGGTGGCCGATGCGGGTACGGTTATCACGGCGACGGTCTTCAATGCCGGGCCGGCGCTGACGGAAGAAACGCCGTTCGACATCACCCTTTTAGTGCCGGCGGTGCAGCCCGTGCCGCCAACGACCGGCCCGGAAGCGACGGCCGAGCCATTGGCGACCGCCAGCGTGCAGCCCTCGCAGGTCGTGCTCAATCAGGGGATGTCGGTGACGCTTAGCTGGCCGACGATCGACGATTTCGACCTCGAAATCCGCGATCCGATCGGCGGCTCGCTGTATTGGGGTACGCCGACAGTGGCGAGCGGCGGCCGTTTGTCGGCCAACGCCAATCAGCAGTGCGTCAATACGAGCACCAACGCCAGCGAAACGGCCAGTTGGCCGGCTGGCGGCGTGCCGGTTGGCAGCTATGAGGTGCTGGTCTACTTCCAGTCGTCGTGCAACGACGGTGCTTCGGCCAGCTTCCAGGCGGATATCAACGTGGACGGAGTACCCCTCGCCCCGGTGACGGCCACGCTTGAACCCGGCGAGGTTTACGTCTTCGCCTATGAGCTTAACGCCGATGGCACTGCGGAATTGGTGACCACCGGTGGGGTCGTAAATGTGAACAACCTGCCCGCGCCGAGTTCGGAGATTCTGGCCAGTGCCGAGCCGATTGCGGTGGGCGACACGGTGACCGGATTCCTCGACAACACGACGTACTACCGGGCCTACTCGTTCGAGGCGGTCGCCAACGTGTTGTACACGATAAATGTGGATGCCGTGTCAGGCAGCCTCGACACGCTGGTGCAGTTGCTCGACTCGCAGGGGCGGCTGGTGCGCGTGGGCGATGACCGGGAATCGGGCGTCACCGATTCGACGCTCGCCAATGTGCTGCTGCCTTCTGCCGGAACGTACACGATTGTGGTCACACGCTACGGGAAGGGCCAGGGCGGCACGGTTGGCGACTTCGTGATGACGCTCACCGAGGCCGATTCGGGCCTGCCGGCCGATTTCACATCGAACCTGACGCCGGGCTCGCTTCAGATCCTGCTCGTGTGGAACACTGTGGCCGACCTGCAATTGCTGGTTCGCGACCCAAGCGGCGACGCTGTGTTCGATGACGTGCCACAGATCGCCAGCGGCGGCCGGTTGGGCGCGCAGGGCAACGTTCAGTGCCGCACGTCGGAAGGCGCGCCATATTCCTATGTCTACTGGCCGCAGGAAGTTCAGCCGCGTGCCGGCTCGTACGAGGTCGAAGTCTGGTATCAGAACCCATGCGG
>JAEURB010000204.1 GCA_016788435.1 Anaerolineae bacterium
CATCGTCTTCATCGGTGTGCGCCTGTTCTCGTCAATCAGCTTTTTCGAAGAACAAACGGCTTCGGCACAGGCCGAGGCTGAAGCGATCCGCCGCGCCGGCATCCCGACGGCCGTCCCCACGCCCAGCCTGCGCCTCGAAGACTATGTGCTGCCCGGCGGCCATATCATCGGGGCCGATGGCAGCGTGCAGTTCAACTACGAGGAAGTGCCGCCGCAGCTCGTCGGGCTGGTCGAAAGCCAGTGGATACGCCCGGTCGTTTCGCGGCCGCAGACCACCAACGAGACGGCGCTCACGCTGGTCGTGCCCAAACTCGGCCTCGATCAGTCCATTGTGCAGGGCGTGGACGTGGACGCGCTGCGCCAGGGCGTCGGCCAGATGGCGAACGGGACGAACCCCGGCGACGAAACCGGCAACGTGGTGCTGGCCGCCCATAACGATGTGTATGGCCAGCTTTTCCGCCACCTCGATGAGCTTCAGCCCGGCGACGAGTTCCAGATACAAACCCAGAGCGGGGCCTTCACCTACGTCATCACCAATATCTTCACCACCGCGCCCGATGATGTCAGCGTGCTGGCAAATCGCGGCCGATCTACAGCGACCCTCATCTCGTGCTATCCTTATCAGGTCAACAACGAACGCATCATCGTCTATGCCGACCGCATCGCGTGACGATTTCGAGAAAGCGAACGACCGATGGCCAGCCAATCCCCCAAGAAGCGCCAAACTGCTACCGAGCGCCGTGCTGCACAACGCGGGCAGTTCGGCACGGTCAGTGCCCGTGAGCGCCGCGCCCGCGAAAATGCCGCTGCGGGCAAGATGACGCCCACGGCCGACGTCAAAGAGGTCGCGCTGACCACCGCGCAGATCAGCGAACTCCTCGACCACCCCACCAAGACGGTGACGGAAGCTGAATTCCGCGCCCAGTACTCGTATGTGCTCAAGGATTTGCGCAGCATGGGCCTGCTGACCGCTGCGCTGTTCGGGCTGCTGATCGTCCTCGCCCTCGTTCTGCCCCAGATTGGGGTATAGAAAGCGAGTGCTGAGTACTGAGTGCCGAGAGAGGGCCAACAGTCAGTACCCGGCACTCAGCACTGGAACTATGGCCGCACTATCTCCCGCTGCTGTTGCCTCTGCTGTGCTGGACTGGCGCGCGATCCCGTATTTTGCCGGGGTCGAGGCCAACGGGCTGGCGCAGCTGCAGGCGGCCGCTCATCGCCACACATTCAACGCCGGCGAGAACATCTTCGCTGAAGGCGCCCGCTGCGCCGGATTCCATATCATCGCCGATGGGCTGGTGCGCCTCTACCGTGTCAATTCTGAAGGACGGCTGCACACCCTCAGCCTGCTGCGCGCGCCCTCGACCTTCAACGAAGTGGCGGCCGTGGATGGCAGCGCCAACCCGTTCAACGCCGTCGCGGTGACAGCCGCCAGCGTGTATGTGATCAGCCACAACGCCCTGATCGAGCTGATGGCGACCGACCGGGCGCTGCTCAACGCCACCGTACGGGCGCTGGCCCGGCTCAACCGCGAATATCTCGAACGCCTCGAAGACATGACGTTCCGCACGATCCCCTCGCGGCTGGCCAAGCTCTTCCTGCACGACGCCACCTACGGCGATCAAATCTGCGAGACGCCCTCGCAGCTTACGCAGGAGGAAATGGCGGCCATACTGGGCACGACGCGCGAGGTCGTGGGCCGCGCGCTGCGCAATCTGCTCAACGCGGGGCTGCTGCGCAAACAGGGCCGCTATTTCGCTATCGTGGATCGGGCTGGCCTGCAAATGCTCGCCGAAACCAACGAAGTCCCCGCTTCCACCCGCGCCCCCGAACTCAAAACGCCGTAAGCGTTGTTCCATTTCCAATCAGTACAGCCTTCCGCCACCGTCTCGCTGCGCAGAAAATTAACCGGTGTGAAAAAACAAGAAACCTCACGCATTCTTCTCATCAAACACCGGTAAATCCAGTCTTCCGAATCCAACAAAAGTTCCAGACACGCCGGTTCAATTCGGCTAGACTTCCGATCAAGAGTATGAGATCGGCGGTCCGCCGCCGTTGCCGGTAGTAGAGGAGCGTCCCGCCATGACCCACATCATCACCAGCCTGTGCCTGCGCGATGGCGCCTGTGTCGAAGTCTGCCCGGTCGAGTGTATTGTCCCCGGCCAGCCCGTGAATGACTGGCCCTGGTATTTCATCGATCCCGATACCTGCATTGACTGCGGCGCGTGCGTGCCCGAGTGCCCGTTCGAGGCTATCTTCATCGAGGAAGAAGTGCCCTCGGCCTACACGATGGCGGCCGCCCAGAAGCGTGTGCCGTGGGATACCAAGGCCGAAGTAGAGGGGACGGCTGGCGAAGTGGTTGACCTGACGGCCGACATTCAGCCCAACTACGACTTCTTCTCGACCGGCCCCGGCTACGACGCGCTGAACTAGCGCCTGGCCCGCCTCAGTCCATTCGCGCCCCTGTTACCCAGCAGGGGCGCTTTGATTCGGATGGCGGAAGCGCACGCAACAAACTTCACAAAGAAACCTCACCCCTGCCCTCGCAAAGAAACCTCACCCCCGGCCCTCCTCGATTCTGGCGAGGGGAGGATGCGGCGCTGTTAGCAAGCCTGTGAAAGAGTGGACAAGTGGACAGAATAGCGGACAACAGACGCATCTCACCGCAGGGCGGTACAGATTCGAGTATAGGGCAGGCTGGTGGCTGGCAGGTGAATGCGCGGTGGATCGGAGTGACTCAAAACGACTGGGGAGTAGCGGCTCACCGCCTCGGAGTGGAGTGAGCGGCGAGGCGGGGTTGGTTCGTGATTGCGACTTTCAACGCTTTACTATCACCGGCGTATTATCCAATTCCACTATTCCGTCGTATTATGGACATGCGGTTCTATCTCGCTGGCGGCGGTCTGGAGTTCCTGCGTGGCGTCGCTTGAAGAAGCCGACCTGATTGGTCGCACGTTCGGGAAATGTGAGCTGCGCCAGATCCTCGGCAGCGGAGGAATGGGCGTGGTTTACCGCGCTCATCAAACAAGCCCTGAACGCGAGGTGGCCGTCAAGGTGCTGCGCGTCCTTGAACCCGGTACCGCTGCGCGTTTCGCCCGCGAAGCCCAAACGCTGGCCGACCTTGAACATCCCCACGTGGTGCCAATTTACGATTACGGTATACAGGACGCCACAAGCTACATCGTCATGCGGCTGATGCTTGGCGGTTCGCTTGCCGAGCGCCTGAAGCAGCGGCGTTTCACCTTCAACGAGACCATTCACCTGGTAGATGAACTGGCCGACGCGCTGGATTATGTCCACAGCGACGGCGTGATCCATCGCGACCTCAAGTCGAGCAATGTGCTGTATGACCGGCACGGCAAAGCCTACCTGGCTGATTTTGGCGTGGCCCGGCTGTACTCGAAGGCAGATCATCTGACAGTCACGGGGCGTCAGCCGGGTACACCGGCCTATATGGCCCCCGAACTGTGGCGGGAAGAAGAGCCGACCGCGGCGACCGATATCTACGCGCTCGGCATCCTCACCTTTCTTGTCCTCACTGGCGAGCTACCGTTCACGGGAACCACCTGGCTCGCCTGCGCCGGTCTGCATCTGACGCGCCGCCCGCCGGCCGCGCATGCCATTGACCCGGCCATTCCCCCGGCGGCAGACGACGTGCTGGCTCAGGCGCTGGCCAAGGAACCGGCTGAACGGTTCAAATCAGCGGGGGCGTTTGCCGGGGCGCTGAGGCTGGCGCTCGAAGGGGCAGCGCCAGCCTCGCCCCATCAACCCAGCCGCGCCAGCACTGAGGATGCCATAACGCACGAGGCCACCGGGCTAACACTTGCCGCGCCGCGTACGCCGTCTGCTAGCTTTGCAGAGACTGAGACAACGCCTGCTTCCAGCATGCATGCGCGGTCAGAAAGCCGGACAGCGGACGTTCCAAAATCCATACGCCGGTTCATCCTGCTCTCCACCGCTGCCGCCATGGTGCTGGTGGGGGTGGTTTCCATCGTCATCCTGAAAACGAGACCCGTCATCGGGCAGGAACCACCGGCCCCGACGATTGAAGCCTCGCCGGATGCTAAGCCATCCAGCGTGAGGGTTGTAATTCCGCCAGTTGCACACAGCCCAACGGCGCTTCCGGCCACATCTCCGCCGCTTCCAACCCCCACTCAAGCGCCCGTTTCAACCCTTCCGTCAGCCCCGGCAGCGGAAAGCATGATAATAATGCCTGCGCGCGAGGCGGTGGGCGGAGAACTCACCAGGCAGGAAGCTTTATCCACCATTCGGAAGGAATGGGGGCCGGGAGATGTGGTAGACATCTGGCTGCGTTCGGCCGACTTCGATACGAACCTCGCGCTGACCGATGCCAATGGCGTTGTGCTGGCGGTGAATGATGACTGCGGCCCGAAAACCGACTCGTGCATCGAGGACTTCGTCGTGACGACGGCTGGCGAATTCCTCATCGAAGTCACGAGTTTCAACTCAGCGGGAACAGGCCGGTACACTCTGGAAATTGCCAACTACGGCAGGTGCGGCCCAATGCCAGTGGCTGTGATTGACGTTCAAACGGGCAATCTGCGCCGTACTCCCGGCACAAGCAGCGACGTCATCGCGGAACTGCGGCTCGATCAGTGTTTCCCGATCATCGAACGCACCGCCAGTGAGGTTCCGTGGTGGCGGGTTGCCATGCCGGACGGGCAAGCAGGCTGGGTTTACGAGGGCGTTGTCACCGTGGTGGGCGATAGCAGCGGAGTGCCGGTCGCGCCTTAGCTGGCGTGGCGACTATTTGCGGGCTTCCTGGTGCAGGCGGCGGCCCATGACGCTGCGCAGGAGGTTTGCTTCGAGGTCGAGCGCGCTGGCCAGTTCCACAAGTGTAGCATCGTCGAGTTCCGAATCGGGCAGCAGCCCATCCAGAATGCCATCCACCAGCACGAATTCCATGTCCAGTTGCGTGGCCAGTTCAGCTCGTGTGCGCCCGGAACTCACCAGCGCGGCATTGAGAAACGCGCCGAGCGCCGGCATTTGGCTGGCCGCCGGGGCTGCACCGTGCTGAGGTTTGCCGTATTCGGCGCGCAGTGCGTTCTTGAGTCCGTCATTGGGTGTCATCAAGTGAAACTCCTTTCCTGTTGCGCCCGGCCTGGATCGCGGCGAGGCTGGCCTCGACCTTCTGCTTCGCGCGCCAGATGGTGACCGAGATCGTGCGCGGCTGTTTCTGATAATCGGCCGCCAGCACGCGGGGCGTTTCACCCATCAGCCAGCGCACGAGGATTTCGCGCTCCTCCGCTTTCAGCATCTTCATCGCCTGAGCCAGCGCCAGCATCTGCTCACCCGCTTCGACTTCATCCTCAACGCCACGTCCCTGAAGATGGTACAGCTCGAAGAAGGGGCGCAGCTCGTTTTCCCCCTCTTCATATTCATCCACCGATTGTTCGCGCCCTGCATGGCGGCGTGCGCGATAGATGTGGTTGCAGGCGATCACGCGCAGCCAGCGGTAGAAGCGCTCTTCATCCTCCCAAACGAACGTATGGATATTGCGGAAGGCGGTCAGCCACGTTTCCTGCGACACGTCTTCGAGCAGTTCCACCGGAAGGCGCTGCTTCAGCAGGGAAATACGGATATCCGCGCGCAATTGATCGGCAAACGAGTCGATCAGCACATCCCATGAGGCCGGATCGCGGTCCCTGATCGACTCGATCCAGACCTGATAGGGGTACTGCGTGTCGGCGCGGGTGACGCCATCATCACTCATCATAGGGCTGTTCGAGCCTGCGCAACGTTCTTGTGTAAAGATTCTGAGCAAATTGTAATCATTCTGGCCCCCTTTGGCATTACCTGGTGTTGGTCGAGCGCACACCGGGTCATCACCACCTCCAGCATACCGGTCCATCCACCCGCCGCCCTCCAACAACTCCCCCGGTTGTAACCAAGAGGGCTGGCGCCATGAAACGTGCCTTGGGGCAGATCGTATTCGCTTTGCTGATGGCCGGCCAGTTTGCAGGGCTTTTTGGCGCACAGAGTATGGTCTCCGCCAGCCCGGCCCTCACCCTGGTTCCGCTCAACTCTGCCAACAGCACAGCAGCCTTCAGCGAATGGGTGAACCAAATTGACTCGGTACGGCTGATGGAGCATGTAAGTGCGCTGACACACTGCGGCAGCCGCCACGTTAGTTCGGGAAACGAAGGGGCGGACTGGGGCATCGGCGTGGCCCGCCGCTACATTCACGGCCAATTCAGCGCAATGGCGCAGTCCTCGGCGGCCGTCGTCGAAACGCAGGAATTCTTCGCCCCCTGGAGCGGCGTGCAGTCGGCGCTGTACAACGAAATTGCCACGCTGCCCGGAACGGACCCCACGGCCGGCGCCATCGTGATTGGCGCGCACTATGACAGCCTCAACCTGCAGAACCAAAATGGCAGCGCGCCGGGCGCGAACGACAATGCCTCGGGCGTTGCGGCCGTTCTGGAACTGGCGCGCGTGCTGAGCGCCCGCCCGCACCGTGCGACGCTGGTGTTCGTCGCTTTCTCTGGCGAAGAGATCGGGCGCGAGGGCAGCATCGCCTTCGTTCGCGATTATGTCCCTGCGCACACGCTGGATATCCGGGCGATGATCAATCTCGACGTGATCGGCGGCAGCGTCAGTGAGCAAGGCGCGGTCAACGATACGGAGATCCGGCTGTTTTCGGCGGCCGAGGACAATTCCGCTTCACGGCAGCTGGCGCGGTCGCTGCAGGCGTACAGCGGCTTTTACGGCGCGGAGCTGCGCGTCCTCATGCAGGATCGGCTGGATCGTGTCGGGCGATATGGCGACCACCAGTCGTTCAGCGACGCGGGCTATCCGGCAGTGCGCTTTATCTCGGTCATGGAGAACCCGTGGCACCAGCACACGGTGATGGACACGATGGACGACATTGACCCGGCCTACCTGCAGCGCGCGGCGCGCACGGTTCTGACGGTCACACTGGCACTGGCGGACGGACTGCCCTCTCCACTGGAAGCTACCATCGCGCAGGCAGATGGCAGCACCAGCCTGACGTGGCAGCCAGTGGCGGACGCGCAAAGCTATGTGATCGCCATTCACCCGGCCGGCTCGCTCACCTACGATGCCCTGTACGAAGTCAGCGCCGATGCACTGAGCGCGACATGGACGGCACTGGAACTGAGCAACGTGGCGGGGGCCGCCGTTGCCGCGCGTGATGCTGCCGGGCAAATTGGCCTCTTTTCGCCGGAACAGCGGCTGACATAAACGTGAAACCTGCGGCAACGAGCAACGCTGATACCTAACCTACTTCACTGCAACCTCACCTCCGTCCCCCTCTCCATTCCGCTGTGCTGTGTAGTGAGGGGAACGCTACTTCTTGCCTCACATCCCTACTCCATTACACCGCTTTGTGCGAAGTGCAATAATCGGCTTGACGGGAATAGAACGCTCGTTCTATCATAGGATTCCCGATGGAACCGATGGATGGAGGCAGTGATGGCGACTGTTCGTGTTTTGGTGGGTACCCGCAAAGGCGCGTTCATCCTGACCTCCGACGAGCGCCGCCGCGACTGGACGGTGGACGGCCCGCATTTCGCTGGCTGGGAGATCTATCACATCACCGGTACGCCGTCCGACCCGAACCGCATCTACGCCTCACAGACTTCGGGCTGGTTCGGGCAGGTTATGCAGCGGTCGAGCGATGGCGGCAAAACGTGGGAAGCGGCCGGCAACGATTTCACTTACAACGGCGAGGCCGGCACGCACAAGTGGTATGACGGCTCGCAACACCCGTGGGAGTTCAAGCGCGTTTGGCACCTCGAACCGTCGCTGAACGACCCCGATTCAGTGTATGCGGGAGTCGAAGATGCAGGCCTGTTTCAGACGAGAGACGGCGGCCAAACATGGCAGGAACTGCCCGGCCTGCGCGCCGTGAAAGGCGATTTGTGGCAGCCAGGCGCGGGCGGCATGTGCCTGCACACCATCCTGCTGACGCCCGGCAACCCGAACCGGATGTTCGTCGCTATCTCGGCAGCGGGCGCTTTTCGCAGCGACGACGCTGGCCAAACCTGGCGGCCAGTGAATGAGGGGCTACGTTCGGACTACGAACTGCCGGACGCCGAGGCCGAGGTCGGCCACTGTGTCCACAGTATCGCGATGCACCCGTCGCGCCCGGAAACGCTGTTCATGCAGAAGCATTGGGACGTGATGCGCAGCGACAACGGCGGCGACCTGTGGCGCGAGGTGAGCGGCAACCTGCCGAGCGACTTCGGCTTCCCGATTGCCGTTCACGCCCACGAACCGGAGACAATCTACGTCGTGCCGATTCTCAGCGACTCGTATCACTATCCGCCCGAAGGCAAGCTGCGGGTCTATCGCAGCCGGACGGGCGGCGAAAGCTGGGAGGCGCTGACCGATGGTCTGCCGCAGGAAAACTGCTACGTGAATATCCTGCGCAACGCGATGACGGTGGATACGCTGGAGTCGTGCGGTATCTACGTTGGCACGACCGGCGGGCAGGTGTATGTATCAGCCGACGCAGGCGACCACTGGATGGCGATTGTGCGTGACTTGCCGCCGGTGCTGTCGGTCGAGGTGCAGCTCCTGCCATGAGGATTCAGGTAGCGCTGCCGACTCATCTGCGGACTTTGGCGGGCGTGAGCGGCCCTGTGCAGCTTGATGTGGTGGAACCCGTTTCGCAGCGCGCCGTGCTGGATGCACTGGAAGCGGCCTACCCGATGCTGCGCGGCACGATCCGCGACCCGGCTACGAAGCAGCGGCGGGCGTTCGTGCGCTTCTTCGCCTGCGGGGAAGACCTGTCGGACGAGCCGCTCGACCGCCCGCTGCCTGATGAGGTGGTGACCGGTAAGCAGCCCTACCGCGTGATTGGGGCGATGGCGGGGGGCTGACGGGCCACCGTGGCGTCACGGATTTGCTTGTGGTAACCCAGCAGCCGGCCGATGGGCCCGAGCACGCGCATGAGCAGCACCTGCATCCAGCGTGCTGGTTCCATGACACGCATTACGCGGTCGTACTCCTGCATCAGCACAGCCAGCAGAAAGATGCTCTTCGGCATGCCCGCGTCGTTGATTCTGCCGGCCTGCGTGAGCGCGAAGTAGGTCGCGAAGAAGTCATCAATATTAAGCGCAGGCCGAAAGACCTGAATCTCGCGTGCCTCTTCGTCGCCATCATTCCAGAAGGTGTGGGGCACGTTGCGGGGAATCTCCACTCGCTCGCCGGGGCCGATGATGATGACACGATCGGCGATCTGAACGTGTAATGTGCCGGAAAGCATCTGGAACGAGCTTTCCTGGAACGGATGCACATGCATTGGCTCTGCGGGAACATGGGCACGGTGGAAACTCTCCATCTCGACATAGGCGCCGCCGGTATCCGCGCCAGTTTTCCGGATGATCGTGCGTTGGCCGGTCAGCGGATCAAAGATTTCGGACCCCGAAGTAACCATAACGCTTCCTTTCAACCGTTCACGCGGAGGCGAGAGACCGCCGCACCTGTGATTGCGAATCATGATAGACTGCCCGAACAAGGTTGAGAAGAAACGGCGGCGTTGCTCACTCACACGTTGCTGCAAGGACGGATATGGCAGCGGCTGATCTCGAACGCCTGGGGAATACTCTTCGATCATTTCGGGAGCGCCTGGGGATTTCCCAGTTTCGCCTCGCCGGCCTCATGAACTGGGAAGGCACCGCGCCCATCGTCGAGATTGAGAAGGGCCGCCGGCTCCCGCGCCCGGAAACGCTGAACGCGCTCGGTGAGGCTCTTCAACTCAGCCCGGCTGATGTTGCTTACCTGCATGGGCTGGCTGGCTATCGTGAAATCACGGTGATGCCGCCGCTCGAGCAGATTGAGCGCGTACTGCAGGCTATCGTGCCGGGCATCGCCCAGCGACTGTATCCTGCCTACGTCATGGATTACCTGTTTCGCTTCTGGATTATCAACAGCGCGGCGGCCGCCCTTCAGCCGCAGTTACAAGCGACCGTCATCCGGCAGGGCGTGGACGGCGTCACGATGACCTTTGACTCACGCCTGCCGTTCTATCAGGGGCCGCCAGATGGCGAAACGCAGGAGCGCGAGGCAGTCTTCCGTTTCAAGGCCTACAACATCTACCGTCGGCACGAGCCGTTCTATCTCACCTATGTTGACCAGATGAAGGAACGGCTGCTGCCGCGAGACTTCGCACGCTTTGAGCAGCACTGGAACGAAATTGATGTGCGGATGCAGGATGTATTCCCGCTTTCGCCGCTGTCTGCGCGGAGTGTTGGCGAGGCGACGCTTACATTGGAGGTGCACATGGTCCATATCCTGCACCTGAACCAACTGTTTTTCGCTGCCTACTACGAACCCAAGGATGACCGCACGGGGAACAGGGAACGATGCGAGGAGTACTTTCGCGCGCAATTCCCCGGTGAGGGCGCGTCATTCAGAGAGTGGGAATTTCCTTAGGCAGCAGGGCGTTTGAGGAACAAAACGAGGGGCGTGATCGGGGCGATGGCGGGGGGCTGAGGGCGGGCGCGCTTCACAGCAGGCGGTGAGCAGTTCCAGGCCGGACCGGGAGATATCGTGGTGGCGGGTCCCGGCGTCGTGCATGGGTTCAAGAGTCTGGGCCCCGAACCGCTGGAAGCGGTCTGTATTCATGCCTCGCCCCGGATTATTCAGGATTGGATCGAGGGCTGAACGGCTGGAAGCCATACCGTGCCGACCGGAAATGGTGGCCGAGTGGACCAGGTGAAGCGAGGCGGACCTTCTGATCCGCCTCGCTTCTGTTTGCCGTCATTCAACATTTCACGAAACACCTGGCGTGCAAGTTGTAATGTAATATGATATAATTCGGACAGGCTCGATGGTGAGTTTGTTTTTCGTGAACTGGATGGCTGGTTTTTCTCACGGGAGGTTTTGATGAAGGTTGCCGACAAAGTCATTGTGGTCACCGGCGCGGGCAGCGGTATGGGCCGGGCACTCACCCTCAAGTTAATCGAGATGGGGGCGCGTGTGGCCGCCGTTGATCTGAACGAGACTACGCTCAAGGAAACGGCCGGGCTGGTGGCGGATGCAAGTAGACTCAGCACGCACGTCGCCAGCGTCAGCGACAGGGCGGCTGTCGAGGCGCTGCCAGAGGCGGTCATCGCAGCGC
Organism: Anaerolineae bacterium; assembly: GCA_016788435.1. Taxonomy (GTDB): domain Bacteria; phylum Chloroflexota; class Anaerolineae; order Aggregatilineales; family Phototrophicaceae; genus Flexifilum. Next base: position 11,108 of record JAEURB010000204.1, read on the forward strand.
ACGGCGCAGTAGACGGCATCATCAACAACGCCGGCATCATTCAGCCGTTCGTGCGCTTCAACGACCTGCCCTACGACAAGATCGAGCGCGTGATCAACGTCAATTTGTACGGCGTCATGTATATGACCAAGGCCTTTCTGCCGCATCTGCTCAAGCGGCCGGAAGCGCACATCGTCAATGTGTCGAGCATGGGCGGGTTCTTCCCGGTGCCGGGGCAAAGTGTCTACGGCGCATCGAAGGCCGCGGTCAAGCTGCTGACCGAGGCGTTGTATTCGGAGCTGCTCGATAGCAATGTGCGAGTGACGGCCATTTTCCCCGGCGCGATTGCGACCAATATCAGCCAGAACTCGGGCGTGAACATTCAGGCTCCGGCGGGCAGCGAGGCACGCAGCTTCCCGACCACTCCGGCGGACAAGGCGGCCGAGATCATCATCAGCGGCATGGAACGCGACAAGTTCCAGGTCTACGCCGGCCGCGACGCCAGCATGATGAACCTGCTGTACCGGCTCAGCCCACGGCGGGCGACGCGCTTCATGTACGGCAAGATGAAGAGCCTGCTGCCGGCCTGAAGCGGGTAAAGCCAGATTGCAACCAACACAGCCGCCGGAAGAGTATTCCGGCGGCTTCGTTTTCAGCGTCGGTCTCAAAAAGTGCGTACCATAGAAACGTATCCAGTCATCGTATGAGTGCAGGAGCAGCCCCCATGCATTTTGAGTTCGAAGGCGAAATCATCCACTGGCGCGGGCCAGCTCCCTTCTACTTTGTCGCCATGCCGGACGACGACAGCCAGTTTCTGAAGTCACTTTCGAATCAGGTCACGTATGGCTGGGGCGTCATCCCGGTGGATGTGACGATTGGCAAGACCGCGTTTTACACGGCCCTCATCCCGAAGGACGGGCGCTACCTCGTGCCGCTCAAAGACGCCGTGCGCAAGGCCGAAAAGCTCGACGAAGGCGATAGGGTGGCGGTGCAGTTCGACGTGCGAACGCCTGGCTGAGAGTCGCGGGCCAGAAGGTAGAAAGCTCTCCGCTTGCTCGTAGTTCGCAGCATCTTTTCTCGATTACTCCCCCATCCGCGCTGCCCAATACGCCGGTGTGACCGCGTAATCACCACTGCTGGCGACGAAGCCCATCGCATTCAGGGCCGCCTGGATGGAGGGGTGGCTCATGAACAGCTCCCACACCAGCCCATCCTGCGCGTTGGCCAGCATGAGCAGGATATCGCCCTGGTCAATGCCAATGTGATCGCGCGAATACCAGCCCGCATCCTCGTTGACGGCGCTGACGAAGCCATACTCACGCCAGACTCGTTCGCCGTAGGTGCGAAGCAGCGCGCGCAGGCTTTCGAGCGCAATATCCGGCGTGAACGGCAGGCAGGCCGCCGAGGCATAGGGCGCCAGCGTGCCATCGTTGTTCACGTCGGTCGCGCCATAGGCCCGGTAGCCGCCTGGCCCGTCCGAGGCGCTCAGACCCCACGCGCCATGTCCATAGGTGGCGAAGACGTCCGCATTGTCTTCGATATAGGCGGCGTGCCGTTCACAGGCGCGGACGGTGTTGTTCCAGTAATTGGCGAAGGCGTCTTCCAGCCCGCGCAAGTTGAGAAAGGCCTGCGGGTACTGATAGACGAACAGCGGGTCGCCGGGCAAATAGATGCTCTCGTCGTCGCTGCGCAGCGGCCGCCGCCAGTTCTGCCAGGCGCTGGCCGGCAGCGGGTGGGTGGGCGAGCCAAGCGCCAGCGCATAGAGGATCTGGCTTTCGTCGAAGTGGTCCCACTGCGCGCCGAGGAAGCCGCCTTCCGGCGTCCAGCCCATCGTGACGAACTCGCCGCCATCCGTCATCCAGTCCCACTCGATATGCTCAGATAACGCGTTCGCCGCCAACTGCACTTCGCCACCGAAGTACTGCCCAGCCACCAGCGCGCCCGCCGCCAGCAGCGCCGTGTCAATGGACGAGAGCTCGCTGCCCCACATGCGCTCACCCGTTTGCATGTCCACGAAGTGATAGTAGAAGCCGCGTTCGCCCTGCACGCCGCCGCTGAGGAAGGTGTTGAGCGTGACCGTGGCGCGTTCCCGGCCCTCGTCCGCCGTGATCCAGCCGCGCTCGACGCCGATGGGGAGGGCCGCCAGCCCGAAGCCAACCGCCGCAATGCTGGCCGGTGAGGCGGCCGTGCTGCGGTCGGGGATCAGGCCGTTGTCCAGGTTGGCCTCCAGCCAGAAGTAGTCAAAAGTCTGGCGGGCGACGGTGTCAATCAGCGCGGCATCGTCCAGTTCCAGCAGCGCGGCGGCTTCCTGCGCGTAATCCGCCGCGCCGGGCGAGGTTTCCACGCCCATTAGCGAGATTTCGCCCACGTAGAACGGCTGGGTCAGCGGCGTCTTGCTGGCCTGCTCGAAGAATGACAGATAGAGCGTGTATGCCCCGTTTGGATCGGCGCTGCGCAGCGCGTCACTGAGGGGAAACGTCACGGTAGCCCAGCCCGAACCGCCGTCTGGCGCGCCGAACGTGCCGTCCACCCAGGCCCACTGCGGAGTGGTGGCGGCCAGCCCGAGGAAGAAGCCGTCGGGATTGAGCGTGTTCGCTTCGGGCAGGTAGACGTCCATCTGAAGCGCCGCTGCGTTCGCCCACGCCTGTAAATCGCCGCCGCTAAAGGGGAAAGCGAGTTTCGTTTCCTCACTTGCACCGCCAGGGGTGATTTCCAGCGCGGGCCGCCCGTCTGCTTCGCTCATGGCAAAGACCGCGCCGGTTCCGTCGTCATCCAGCTGGCCGGGGTCGTGCGCCGCCCACGGCTCCCACGGAACGGGGGCAGGTTGCGTAGAAACTGCGGCGCTGCCGAAAAGGCCACACAGGACGAGGAGCAGGGCCAAATACAGCGGGCGGTAGGTGGACACTGTGTAATTCATCGTTGTGCCTATTCGACGCGCTTCCAGTATGAGTCTTTGCGCACGATTTTACCGTCCTCGAACTCGAGCAGGTCCACACCGCGCGCTGCAATCCGCTGGCCATCGGGGGTAGTCCCGGTGATGAGCCACTCCGACACCCCGAGCTGCCCGCAGGCCCAATGCCGGTCGTCGCCATAGTGTACGTCAGGCAGGCCAGCGAAGCGGGTAGTCAGCCCCTCGCGCACGGCAGCCTTGCCATCAAAGCGCCTGCCCCACGGTTCGGAGCCACGCGGCAGAAAAAACACGCAGTCCCCGGCGAAAAACTCCATGATTGCATCCAGATCGTGCCGATTGAAGGCATCAAGGAACGCCCTAAGCGTTTCGACGGTCACGGATTGATCAGTCATGGTTCGCTTCTCCCCACTTTGCGCGTGATGCTGGTTCCTTTGTACCCCAGATTGGGGAACGGCGTGAGATTGGGTGCGTGACGCGCCGTTTCAGCCGTGGTTACTGGCGGCATTATGATGACGGCGGTGGACGCGCGGGTGGTACCTGGCCTGCTGCTGGCGACGGTCGCGTTCGTGCTGCCGCCCGACACCGTCAAGGCCTTGCTGTTCCGGCGCTTCGGCACCCGGCAGGGGAAGCAGGGCGAGCCGCCAGTT
>JAEURB010000219.1 GCA_016788435.1 Anaerolineae bacterium
ACCAGCAACGCGCCCGCCAACGCACCCAGCAGTAATGATAGGCCGAACGCCAATAATCCGTAGCGCATCACCCGGCCAGGGCCAAGCAACCAGGGCACGTTGCGCAGCAGCCATGCCAGCACCGGTTCGCTGCGATTCGCACCGAGAGTCGGCGAGAGAAGCCTACGGAGCGCGCGCATCACCGCGTTCCAGCGCATCCAGCAGCGCGGAGAGTGCCGCATCTTCGGTTTGGGCCATGGCCGCGGCCAGGTCTTCATAGCGGGGGTCGCCGTTCGCCAGCGCCTGCGCACGCTCAACCCAGGTGCGCGCGTTGTCCAGTTCGCCCAGCCGCTCGTAGGCCGCGCCCAGTTGGGCCAGCATGGCTGGTGACCCGGGAGCCAGCGCCGCTGCCCGCTGCGCGGCAATCAGACTGCCGGCGTAGTCCCCTCGCAGCCGCAGATGAACGGTCCTTAATGCGTGTACGCCCGCGTCATCCGGCCCGGCGTTCAAGGCACGTTCCATCCACAACCCGCCATCCTTGCCCTGATACTCCCGGCTGACGGCCAGCGCGGCCATCCCCGCTGCGCTGAAGCCGGGGGCGGCGGCGGCGCGGGTCAAGGCCATTTCGGCGTATGGCCAATAGCGGACGGCAAGCAGCGCCCAACCCAGCCGCTCAGGCGCTTGATCCACCGGCGCGCCGAGCATGGCCTGCGCCTGCTCACGCAGGGCGGGTTGTGCGCTGGCCGCCTGCAAGGCCGCGGTGGCGCCATGCGAACCAGCGGCCGCCAGCAGCAGCCCAAGCGAAAACTGAGCGGCGTGATCGGCGGGATCGCGGACGACAATCGTTTGCAGCGCAGCACGGGCCAGACCGTAGTCACCAGCGTTGAACGCCTCGACCGCGATCACGCTCAGGAGAGGCGTTTCAGTGGCATCCAACGCTGATATGCCACTCCACACCTCGACGGCACGCGCCGAGTCGCCGGCGTTCAGCCAGGCCCGGCCCTCGCTCAGCGCGCTACCGGAACTGTGCGCCCGGTAGAGCGCCAGCAATGAATGGTCAGGCGGGGAAACGAAAACGGATAAATCGGGCTGAGTTTGACAGCCTGCTGCGATTGCGGCCAAGGCCACGCCGATCAACGGCGGCGCGAACCTTCGGCCTAAACGGGCGATCATTCGGCCGATTCGAGGGCGTTTCGTACTGCGGCTTGCAACTCGGCCGTTGGACATGGCTTGACGATGTAGCCGAAAACGCCCTGCAGCTTGCCGACCAGCCGGTTGGCGGGGTCGCCCATCGCGGTCATCACGATGATGCGCGGGCCAGGCACGCCGTTGTCGCGACTGTAATCCCTGATCGCCTCCAGCACCTTCCAGCCGGGCAAGTCCGGCAGGTTGAGGTCGAGCAGGATCACGGGCGGTTTCGACTCGATATAGCGCGGGAGCGCCTGTTCGCCGCGCAATTCATATTCAGCGATGATACGCGCACGCCTAAGCGTGGCAACGACCATCTCAGCCAATTCAGGCGTGTCCTCGACGACGAGCACCTGCACCGCTGTGCTGACTTCCGCCGGGCGGGCGGATTCCGGCTCCTCGCCGTCATCCCGCTGGCTGGAATCGTCGGACGCCTCGGCAACGCCGACGGCCGGCATCGAGCCAGTATCGGCCAGTGGAGGCCGAACGGAACGGGTCTCACTATCCAATCCCGCTGCTTCCGGGCGCTCGGCCGGTTCGGTTGGCGGCAGACTGCCTTCCGCAGAAGTGTCGTCTATAATGGGCCGGGGAGTTGGTCCTGGCATGGATGAAGACTCCTGCCGGAGATAAGGTCGTTCGCAGTATAACATGCGCGAACCGCCGCGACCTTTATATTGTTGTGCCGTTCGCCGGAGTGCAATCCATGCCCGATGCTGTGCCGCTTCGTTTCTCACTCGTCCGCCGCTTCAAGCTGCCTCATGCTGGCGGCGTGCTGCTGCTGGCGCTCGACGGCAACCGGTTGTGGGCCGAGGAGATGTATGGCGATCAATGGATGGCGCAGCACTGCCTTGATTTGGACGGCGGGATCATCGAAAGCGCGGATGAGGACGCGGGCCGGGCGGCCAATCTGAAGCCATTGAGCGTACCGGCTGATTCGCTGGCTCCGCGTCGCGCCTGGGCCGCGATGCGCCTGAACTACACAGGCCCGCGCCACCGGGGATTGCGCGAGGAGGATCGCCTGACGGATATCCTCCACGCCATCAGCGTCGCGGACAAGTTCGCGCTGGCTGGCTGGTTGAACCTCCCCCCGCCCGCTGTGCTGGGCGTTGCCGAAAGCTACGTGCTGGCCGAATGCCCGCTGGCCGCGCCCGATGACCTGCTGCTGTGCCGCCGCCTGCGGGTTGCGGTGGCCGTTCCGCGCCAGATGGGGGATGACGGACTGCCCTTCGACTACGAAACGCGGGCGATCTTTGTGCTGCAGCGCTGGACGGCAGGCGATGACGAGCCGCCGCTCGAAAGCGCGCTGGCTGGCCTCGGTGGCGTACCGCTGCGCCGGCCGATGGACTGCCTGCGGCGAGGAGATCGCCTGTACGTGGCCGAAGGTGGGGAAACCGATCAACCGTCCGCCATCAGCATTATCGAAATCAGGGGACTACCCGCCCCGCCCGACCGCGAAGCCGAACTCCTGAAGAAGCTCTACGGATAGCGCCGGTTGACTCGGCGTTGCAACCAGAAGGTTATAATCCTATGCACTTCCGCCCTCATCCCCCATCCCCATCTCCCAAGTGGAGAAGGGGTGTACGGTCGGCGAAACGCGCCAATCTCCCTCTCCACTTGGGAGAGGGACTAAGGGTGAGGGCCGTCCGGCTGGCGGCAGCAGTCACTTCCACTGGTTTACTACTCCTGCTGCTGCAAGGTGCATCGGCGCAGGAAGCAACTGAGGTCCCGGTTTCGACAATTTGCCCCGCCCCTCCCCCGCTGACTCCCGGACTGGCCCCGGATTTACCGGGCGGGCTGATCGTCACGGCCTTCGACGGCAGCGCGATCTGGGTCTACGACGTGGCGCGCAACTCACGCTACCCGTTGGGCGATACGATGCCCTGCGCCGGGGCGTGCCGGTTGTCGCCAGACGGGACGGAGCTGCTCTACCTGTATCACACTACCAACGCCTACAACCGGATGCGGCTGGACGGCGCAGTACGCAGCATGGTGACCGAGTATGCCGGTCAGGTGGAATGGTGGAGCGCCGATCAGTTTCTGGTCTTCACGCCGGGCCACACCATCTTTCTGCTCAATCCGGCCGGCGACGACCGCGAGGACTTGTCCGGCCCGGGCGTCGTCAGTATTCAGCCGGGCGGGCGCTGGGCGATGACCATTGCTGAATCGGGCGGCCAGCCCGTGCGCGCCCTCCGCGACTTGTCGGCCGCCGAAGTCACGCCGCTGCGCAATCTGCCCCTGGCACCCGACCGGATGTATCAGAACGCGGCGGCGTGGTCGCCAGCCGGCGACTGGCTGGCTTTCGTCGCGCCGGTTGGGGCCAGCAGCAGCGAACTTTTCGGGGTGCAGCCAGGCATGTTCGCGCCGGAACGCTGGACGAACCTCACCGCCGAAGCCGGGCCAATTCGCATCAATGGTCAGGCGACAGGCGAGTTGAGCTGGTCGCCTGACGGTTCGAAGATCGCCTTCTGGGTCATCCCGCTGGGTGAAGACACACTGGCTGCGCCGGCTCAGCTCGCCGTCATCCACGTCCTCGACGTCGAAAGCGGCCGCGTCAGTCCATTGTGCGGCTACCAGACACTGAATCACACACCCAACCCACCGCGTTTGGTCTGGTCACCCGATAGCAGCGCACTGGCCTTCGCCGATGACACCGGAGGTACGAAAGGCGTGCTGATCGCCGTCAATGCAGAGCGCGGCGAGTTCCATGCCCTCACGTCGGGCGTCGCCGCCGTCAACGGGCCGGCCAACCTGATCGCGTGGGGCGTCAAGCCGTAAGTGGTCAGCCGCGACTGGATGCGCGCTGTTATAATGCGCTGTCGTAAGAGAAAGGCAGGTTTGCGTGAGCGATTTGATCCCAACAGATTCGATTCCTGAGGTCGATTCCAGCGCCGGCTGGCAGCCCGACCCCGAACATCCGCGCCGCCGCCCGCCCTGGATCAAGGTGCGTGCCCCGCACGGAGAAGAGTACGACCGCGTTTACGCGCTGATGCGCAGCAAGACGCTGCATACGGTATGCGAAGAAGCGCAGTGCCCGAACATCGGCGAATGCTGGGGGCGTGGCACGGCCACCTTCCTGATGATGGGTGATACGTGCACCCGCTCGTGCGGCTTCTGCGACATCAAGACCGGCCGCCCCAGCCCGCTCGACTGGGCCGAGCCGAACCGGATAGCCGAGTCGGTGCGCGCCATGAACCTGCGCCATGTCGTCATCACCAGCGTCAATCGTGACGAACGGCCGGACGGTGGCGCGCCGATTTTCGCGATGGTCATCCGCCGCATCCGCCAGCTTCAGCCGGGGTGCAGCGTCGAAGTGCTGATTCCGGATTTCAAGGCCAGCGAACCTGCGCTGCGGATCGTGATGGACGCGCAGCCGGAGATTCTCAACCACAACGTGGAGACTGTGCCGCGCCTGTTCAAGAAGGTGCAGCCGCAGGATCACTACGAATGGGCGATGACGGTGCTGACCAATGCCAAGCGGATGGACCCGCTGGTGCTGACCAAAAGCGGCATCATGGTGGGGCTGGGCGAAACGTTCGACGAGGTAGTGGGCGTCATGCGCGATCTGGCTGAGCGCAAGGTGGACATTCTCACGATTGGCCAGTACCTGCAACCGAGCCAGAAGCATCTGCCGGTCGAGCGCTTCTACACGCTCGATGAGTTCACCCGCTTCCGGCAGATTGGCATGGAACTGGGCTTCAGGTGGGTGGAAAGCGGGCCGCTGGTGCGCAGCAGCTACAAGGCGGACCAGCAGGTGCGCGAGCTTTCGAAGCTGCC
>JAEURB010000224.1 GCA_016788435.1 Anaerolineae bacterium
GTGCGGGCGCTGCTGGCCGGCGAAAGCGGCGTGATGACGGCGCTCTCGGGCCGCGAAATGAAGACGATCCCGATTGAGGAAGCTATCAGCCAGATCCGGCCGATCACCGAAACCTACTTCGAGATGGCGCGCTTCCTGTCACGGTAGAGTTGAAAGTTCATAGTTGAAAGTTGAAAGCGGCGGCCGGGCGTGCACGAACCTGGCCGCCACGAGGTTAATTCTCGCTCAAATCACCTGACCACGTGCGTATTTATGGTCACGGGATGAGGTTCTTTCAACTTTCAACTTCTTCCCCATCCTCCCCCACCTCGGCGATGCGGGCGCGTACCACGCGCATCAGCCCGGTAACCGGCACGCGCAAGTCCACCCCGCGCTGCCCGGCGCTCACCAGAATGTGCTCCAGCTCCATCGCCGGCTGATCGAGATAAACCGGCCAGTTCTTGTGCGTGAGCGCCAGTGCGCTGATACCGCCAACTTTAAGGCCGGTGAGCGCCTCGGCGTCCTTGTGGGCCGCCATTCGGATTTTTTTCACGCCAGCAATCTGGGCTAGTCGTTTAAGATGGAGGTGCCGGTTCGCAGCGAGCAGCACCAGCACGGGCTTTCCGCCCCCTTCCGGCTCGGCGACCAGCGTCTTGTAAACCATGAAGGGTGGAATGCCCAGCGCCTCGGCGATAGCTTCGGCGTCGCGCATCGAATCGTCGAACTCGACCACCTCATACGGTACTTTGTGCTGTTCCAGCAGGCGCATGGAATTTAGTTTGGTTTTCATTGTGGCTTGTCCACGACCGTTCACGACGAGCAGGCACGAGTGTAACATGCGGCTGCAGGGCTACAGCGCTCAAACACAGCTTCCGGGGTCACACAGGCAATGCTGATCGCCCTCGCCGTCACGATCCTGACGCCGCTCGCCATCCTCTATATTCTGAATTCGCTCGACACGTTCGGGATACAGCCGCGGCGCTATGTGATTCGGGCCCTGGTGTGGGGCGGGGTTGCATTCGTCCTGTCGTTCGTCATCGAAACCGGCGTGGCGATGTTCGCGACCCGCCTCGGCATCATCCTGCTAGCTGCGCCCGTCATCGAGGAGGTGCTGAAGACGCTCCCGCTGCGCCGGATGATGGCGCAAGGCAAGCTGGTCAACGCCGTGGACGGGCTGTCTTTCGGCTTCGAAATCGGCCTTTCCTTCGGCATGGCCGAGAACCTGGTCTACCTGCTCACGTTCGAGGGGTCGAACACGCAGATGATGGGTTTCGCGGCGGCGCGTGTGCTGACCAGCGGGCTGATGCACGCCGTTTCGATGGGCGTGGTGGGCGCGGTAGCGGGCGATGCCGCGCGCTATTCGCCTGCCCGGCAGCGGCTGGCTTTTTACGGCGCGGTCCTGCTCGCCATCCTCTTCCACATCGCCTACAACGTTGTCGTCATCCACCTCGATGGCGCATGGCTGCTGCTGGTGGCGCTGGCGATCGGGCTGGCCGGCTTCGCGATCATGATCCTCATCATTCAGCGCGAGGTGCGCTGGGTTCAGCAGCAGGTGATGGTGATGGGCGGCGACTCGCCGGCTCTGG
>JAEURB010000251.1 GCA_016788435.1 Anaerolineae bacterium
TCCAAAGCGGGCTTCGCCGGGGGTTTATTTGTTAGCCCCCACGCCCGGAACCCAGACCGATACTCCAACAACCCGGAAACCCTGGGGGGGGGGGGGGGGGCAATCTGGGGGGAATCGGGTTTCAGCCAGCAATAACACCGGGCATACGCGCGAAGTCCGTAAACAGGATAAGCAACCGTACTTTGTGCCTTTGTGTCTTTGTGATTGATTTGATACGTTTGCTTTGCCAACTTCAGGCCAGCCCTCCCCACACACGGTAAAACGGGCTATCCTCGCATCCGCTTCGATGAACCCAGGGTCGGCCCACTATGTCATCCGTGACCATCCGCAAGGTAGAGAACAAGCAGGATTTCCGCACCTTCTTCGAGTTTCCGTGGGTGCTGTACAAGGACGACCCCAATTGGGTGCCGCCGCTGCTCTCCATGCACCACGAGGTGCTGGACAAGCAGAAGAGCCCCGCTTGGGAATACATGGAAGGCGATTACTTCCTGGCCTTTCGCGGTGACAAGGCGGTTGGCACGATTGCCGCCTTCATCAACCACCGCCACAACGAGTTTCACGAGGAGCGCATCGGCTGGTTCGGTGCGTTCGAGGTCTACGACGATGCCGAGGCGGCGCAGGCGCTGCTCACTACGGCCGCCGGCTGGGTGCGGGCCAAAGGCTATCCGCTGATTCGCGGCCCGCAGACCTTCACCACCCACGAGGAAACCGGCCTGCTGGTTGAGGGCTTCACCCGCCCGCTGATTCTGTTCCCCTACAACAAGCCGTACTACGAGGGTTTCGTGCGGGCAGCCGGCTTTGAGAAGGTGATGGATACCTTCACCTATTACATCAATCCGGCCGAGGCGGGAGAAAATCAACTGGCCCGCCTGCAGCGCATCTCTGCCAGCATCATGAAGCGCAGCGGCATCACCGTGCGCCCCTTCGACACCAAACAGAAGAAGCAGGAGTTCGAGCGCATCAAAGAGGTCTACAACGCTGCCTGGGAGAAGAACTGGGGCTTTGTGCCCCTCACGCCGCGCGAACTGGACGCGATGATGGAGTCGCTCGGCAAGTTCCTCGATGCGCGCCTGGCCTACTTCGCCTACGTCAAGGATGAGCTGGCTGGCATGATCGTGGCCGTTCCCGACTTCAATCAGGTGCTGCTCAAGTCCTATCCCAGGCCGGGCACACCTGAAATCGTCAGCCTGCTCAAGGCCGTCTACTACTGGAAGCTCACTAAAACGATTGACTGGGTTCGCGTGCCGCTGATGGGCGTCAAAGAGACCTTTCGCGGCAAGGGCGTGGATGTGGCGATGTACGCGGTGGTTATGGAGGCCGTCATCAAGGCCGGCTATAACCACGCCGACACCGGCTGGGTGCTGGAAATCAACAAGGAAATGATGAGCATCACCGAGAATGCAGGCGGCCGGAAGTACAAGACGTTCCGCTATTTCGACAAGGCGCTGACCGATGCGCCGCCCGCTGCTGCCAGCTCTGAACAACTCGCGCCCGAGGCATGAAGCGCCCAGCGTGGGGTTGCGGGGTGAGGTTTGCCGTTTACTCCCCCGGCACAATCGCCTCGGCGGCCTGGCGCGCCGTCAGGCCGCCAGTGATAACCCGCAGCAGGCCGGATTGCAGCGCCCGCGCCATTTCGGGGTAACTGCTCGCCCAACCCGCGCTGACCAGCGTCCCGCTTAGAATGCGCTCCGCCAATACACCATAGCCGCCCGTTGACCACTGGTCGAAGGCCTCGCGCCCGGCGGGTATCTGGCGCACCGCCTGCGCATAGACGGCCTGGCGTTCCGGCGCGCTCATCCAGTCAATGAAGCGCAGCGCCAGCGCTCGTTCCTGTGGGTTGCCGGAGGGGATGACCCAGAGCCAGCCGTCGAGGACGCTGGCAGGCTGCCCATCTAATGTCGGGATTTGTACGCCCTCCAGTTCAACGCCTTGCGCCCGCAGATGCAGATATTCGGTGGAGGTCAACACACCGGCGGGCTGTTCTCCGCTCGCCAGCTGCGCGAGATAGGGTGAGGCATCCTCGTAACCGGAGGATTCCGGTGGCAGCAGGCCGCTTTCCGCTGCGTCCTGATAGAACTGATAGATGGCGGTCAGCGCCTCGCGCTGCGGCGACAGTACACCTGTTTCGGTGACGCCGCCTGCCTCGGCCATCTGGGCGATCAGCACATCACTGATTGGGCCAGCCTGCCCGGCCGGGAAGACGAAGCGCCACTCGGCCGCCAGCGCGCTCGCAAACGACAGATCGGCGGGTATGTCCACGTCCGGCTGAACGGCCTGATGCTGAATCTCCAGCATGAACGGCACGCCATACAAGGCCCCGTCCACCTGCCCAAGCGCCGCCGCGGCCGGCAGCAAATCCTCAACCAGCGCCGTATTGCCGGGGTCGGCCAGCAGCGTGATCAAACCGTCCTGCATCGCCAGCGGCAAATCGGAACGGCGCAGCAGGGTGAGATGCGGCAGCGCACCCGGCGCGACCGACCGGGCCGTGCGCAGGTTGTGGTAAACGCTGGCCGCTGTTGACGACTCGCCGGATTGCTTCAGGCGGAAATCCACCTGCGCGTCGGGGTTCTCCATCTGGAACTGGCCGATCAGGCTCGAAAGCATAGCGGCCACGGCGCTATCTTCCGAGGTGCCCAGCACATCGGGAAACCAGATCCGCAGCGTGATGATGGCGGGCGGAAGGGCCTCCGGCGTCGCTTCCTGCGCGGCGGCCCCCATGATGCCCAGCAGGGCGGCCGCGCCGAGCACCGCGAGCCTGCGTTTCCAGTTCCTCATACCCGTTTACTCCGCTTCTGGTCACCTACGCCTGTAATTATAGCGCCTCATCACCCCACCATCCCCGGCCCCGCGCGCATCAGGTACACTACACGCAGTCCAGAAAGCGCGCGAAACAGGCTTCGCGCTATCCGTTCCTTGAACAGGAGTCGCTGTGTCTCAGCCGAAAGATGCGCCCCGCAAAGGGCGTGATTACACTTGGTTTATCGTCGGCGCGATTGCGATTGTGGCCGCGCTGGTTGTCCTCTTCATCGTTCAGCCCGGCAATCAGCAGTTGTCGGCAACCGATATCCGCGCCACCGAGGGAGCTCAGTTCATGGCAGCCAATGCCAATGCCGAAGGCGTCATCACCACCGCGTCTGGCCTGCAATATCAGGTGCTGCAAGAGGGGACAGGCCCGCACCCAACCACCAGCGACACGGTGACCGTTCACTACACCGGCACGCTGCTTGACGGCACGGTGTTCGATAGTTCGGTCGAGCGCGGCCAGCCGATCAGCTTTCCGCTGCAAGGCGTGATCGCCGGCTGGACGGAAGGTCTGCAACTCATGCCGGTCGGCTCAAAGTTCCGCTTCTGGATTCCGCCGGGACTGGCTTACGGCACCCGGGGGGCGGGCAACGGGGTTATTCCGCCTAATGCGACGTTGATTTTCGATGTCGAACTGCTCGGCATCGAGGGACAGTAGCCAACCAGGCAAGGATTAGATATGGCCAAGAAGACGAAAGCGAAACTGCGGGTCGGTATCATTGGCGTCGGCTTCATCGGCAAGGTGCATCTCGAAGCCTTCGCAGCCGTGCCCGATGCCGAAGTTGTGGCGATTTGCGACATTCGCCCTGAGCGGCTGGAGGAAATGGCGGCCGAGTTCGACATCGCGGACTCGTACGACGACTACGAAGATGTGCTGGCGCGCAAGGATATTGACGCCGTCTCGGTTTGCACGCCCAACTACCTGCATGCGCCGATCACCATTGCCGCGCTGCAGGCCGGCAAGCATGTGCTGTGCGAGAAACCGCTCACCACCAGCATGACCGAGGCGCTGGCGATGACTAACGCCGCCAAAGCCGCGAAGAAGGCGCTCATGGTGGCCTTCAGTCACCGCCGCCGTGGCGATGTGAAGTGGCTCAAGCAGGCGGTGGGCGATGGCATGTTTGGTGGCCTGTACTACGCCAAGGCGATGTGGTGGCGGCGCAGTGGCATCCCGGCGTGGGGCGCATGGTTCATTGACAAGTCGCGCTCTGGCGGTGGCCCGTTGATTGACCTCGGCGTGCATATGCTCGATATGTCGCTCTACCTGCTGGGCGATCCGCGCGTCCTCAGCGTGTCGGCCTCGACCTGGGCCGAACTCGGGCCGAAGGGCAAGGGTTTTTACTACCCGCCGGCGCACGACCAGAAGTTCACCGTGGAAGACCTCGCTTCGGCCTTCATCCGGCTGGAGGGCGGAAAGACGCTGACGCTCGAAGCGAGCTGGGCAACCTATGGCAAGCATAACGACGCGTTCGGCGTGTCGCTGTTCGGCTCGAGCGGCGGCGCGGAGCTGGAAGTGAGCGACTATTCCAACAAGGATACTCTGCGCGTCTTTACCGACATTGGCGGCGCGCCGGTGACCATGCGCCCCGCTCCCGAAATTGGCCATGGCCACACGACAGTCGCCCGTGAGTTCACCGAACTTATCCTGAATGGTCAGCCCACGAAGGAAGTGGGTTTGGATGGCGTGCGCCGCGCGCAGGTTATTGAGGCCATCTATCTGAGCGCGCTGGAAGGCCGCGAGGTCACAGTCGAGGATCTCGCCACGCTGCTCTAACGGCAGGCGTCGGCAGTCACGCAGCGGGGCGGATCGTCGTGATCCGCCCCGTGTTTTGTGTCCAGTCCAGATTTGAAGCTCAGGCCGGGAACAGATCACGCACGGGCAGCGCGAGGCCGGGCAGCACGTCACCGTCGTCGAGGGTATCTTCAGCATTAAGAATGGTCATATGTCCCGGCGCATGCACTTCGACGATGCGTTCTTCAGAAAGATGAGCCAGACAAGATGTGCGCCATTGGCCAGATAGTAGTCAGCCTTTTCGCGCATGACCTTATAACTATCGTCGGGTGATTTCAATTCAGCGGCGATGTCCGGCATTCGTGAAACGGCCCCGCGTTCGACAATCGGCCGCGAGTCGTCCGCGAAATAGGATACGTCCGGCTGACGCGCATTATGTTCATCGCCGGGCATCCGATTTCGGATCTCTGCGCCGACCCGTCCGCAGCCACCCGCTTTAATCACCAACCAGAGGGCCGCGATCAGGTTCGCCACAATGATGCCATGCAGTTCGGTCGGCATGGATTTCTCAGAGACCGTTTGTAAAGTCAGGAATTACGAGCAAGCCGTCTGACCATGAGGCGAACCATCGCAGCATAGATGAACGCCTCACTCACTTCGGGTAGCTCTTCATAGTCTTTACTCAAGCGGCGGGAGCAATTGAGCCAGGCA
>JAEURB010000284.1 GCA_016788435.1 Anaerolineae bacterium
CACCTTCGATGTCATCTTTGTGCACGACGCAGTTGACTACATGACGACTGAAGACGACCTGCGCCGGGCAATTGAGACAGTCGCAGTCCACTGCCGCCCCGGCGGTATGGCGCTCCTGGTGCCTGACTATGTGAAAGAGACGTTCACGCCATCCACCGAACATGGCGGCGAGGACGGAGACGGGCGCAGCCTGCGCTTTCTGGAGTGGACGACCGACCCGAATCCTGATGACACACTCTACACGACCGACTATGTGTTCGTTACGCGCACCGGCAATCAGCCCGTCACCATCACGCACGATCTTCACACGGGCGGCCTGTTTCCTCGCAGTCTGTGGCTGCGCCTGCTGGACGAGGCGGAGTTTGACACTGTATGGGAAACCGACCCCTATGGCCGCTGCGTCTTCAGCGCCCGCAAACACCCGGCCTAGCTCCATTTCCCATCCGCCCGGGCCAGTTTTCCCGCCAGCCTGGGCCGGGGTATACTTCGTTCATCCGACCGGCCGACTGAGGCAAGCGTGATCACCAACCGGCAGATCGCCGACCTGTTCGATACGATTGCGGACATGCTGGAAATCAAAGGCGAGAACATCCACCGGGTACTCGCCTATCGCCGCGCGGCCGAATCGATCCGCGATTTCCCGCGCGACCTGCGTGTGGTCGCTGCCGAAGGCGGCCTTGCCGAGCTACCCAGCATTGGCAAGGTCATCGCCGAGAAGATCGAGGAATTGCTGGAAACCGGCAAGCTCGACTTCTACGAACGTCTGAGCGCCGAGGTGCCGCCTGGCGTCGTCGAAATCCTGCACGTCGGCGGAGTAGGCCCCAAAAAAGCGAAGATGTTCTGGCAGGACGCCGGCATCACCACGCTCGACCAGTTGGAGACAGCCGCCCGTTCCGGCAGTCTCCGCACGCTGCCGGGCATGGGCGCAAAATCGGAGGCCGCTATATTAGCCGGCATCGAATCGCTGCGCGCCCGTGCCGCCAACCCACGCCAGCGCCTGGGCGTTGCCCTGCCAGCCGCCGAAAGCATCCTTGCGCTGCTGCTCGCCCTCCCCGGTATGACGGATGGGACGATTGCAGGCAGCATCCGCCGGGGCCGCCCAACGATTGGCGATGTGGACCTGCTGGTGATGGCCGCCGACTCAGCCCCGGTGATGGATGCCTTCGTCCATATGGATAGCGTAGGACGTATCCTCGGCCACGGCCCAAGCAAAAGCTCGGTCGAATTGGTCAACGGCCTGCAGGTGGACTTGCGTGTGCTGCCGGCTGAACGCTGGGGTACGGCCTTGTGCTACTTTACGGGCAGCAAAGACCACAATGTAAGCCTGCGGCAGCGAGCATTGGATCGCGGGCTTTCGCTCAGCGAACACGCCTTCACCCTCCAGGATGGCAGCGGCAACGAAATCCTGTGCGCCAGCGAAGATGAGGTCTACCAGCACCTCGGGTTGCCCTTCATCCCGCCTGAACTGCGCGAAGACATGGGCGAAATCGAGGCGGCCGAAGCGGGAAGACTGCCCGAACTCATCAAACTGGATGACATTCGGGCCGACCTGCATATGCACACGACCTGGAGCGACGGCACGGCCAGCATCCGCGAGATGGCGCTGGCAGCCAAAACGCGCGGCCGCCGCTACATCGTCATTACCGACCACTCGCCCAGTTCGGCGATTGCCAACGGCCTAAGCATCGAGCGCCTGCTCGCCCAGCACGACGAGGTGCGGCAGGTGGATGCTGAAATGAACGGCGAAATTCGCGTGCTGCACGGCACCGAGATGGATATCCGCGCCGATGGCACGCTGGATTTCCCGGATGAGGTGCTGGAAAGGCTGGATTTCGTCGTCGCGTCACTGCACGCCAGCCTGCGCCAGCCCCGCGAGCAAATCACCGTGCGCCTGCTGAACGCCATCCGCAACCCGCACGTGGATGTCATCGGCCACCCGCGCGGCCAGCTCATCCTCGAACGTGACCCCGCCGACCTCGATATGGATGCTGTGATAGCAGCCGCCGCCGAGCACCAGACCGCGCTCGAAATCAACGCCAATCCGGCCCGGTTGGACCTGGAAGCACCTCTGGCGCGGCTGGCCGCCGGGCGCGGAGTGCTGATCACGATTGACACCGATGCCCACGCCGAGTATGAAATGGACAACATGCGTTACGGCGTGCTGACCGCGCGCCGCGCCTGGCTGACGGCTTCGCAGGTCTTGAATACCTGGCCCTTCGAGCAGTTCGAACGCTGGTTGCACCGCCACGACGCAGAGCGCCGCTGAGGAGGCTCCATGACGACCCCGCCACGCAGCGAGCCGCCGGTTCGCCCTGACGACACCAGCCCGAACGACGCCACCCGCGCCGTGCCGCCGGCGGCCGCCCCGCCGCCACCGCTGCCGGAGAAACGCAAACGCCGCGCGGCGCGGGCGGGTAAACAGGCTAGCCCGCTGTATCTGCCAATGTGGTCGGTCGCGGCCATGCTGCTGCTGGCCTTCTGTGGCACGTTTACCATTATCAGCGTCGTCCTGCTGCTGGGGGGCAACAAGGCCAGCGGCGGCGATCCGCGCGTCGTCATCATCACGGCCATCCCCTCGCCCACCTTCGATGTGCAGGGCGCGCCCACGGCGACGGCTACGAGTAATCTGCTGCCGTCCGATTCGACGCCCGGCGCAGCACCCACCTTTGCCCTCGAAGGCCCTACACTGCCGCCCGTAATCCTTTCGCCGACGCCGGTCAGCATCGCAATCGGCCAGAACGTCATTCTGAATGAAGACCAGGTGCGGCTGCGCGCTTCACCTGGCCTCGATGGCGACCTGATCAGCTATCTGGCTATCGGCTCGCGCTTCACGGTCATTGGCGGCCCGCAACAGGCCAGCGGCCTGACGTGGTGGCAGGTCGAAGACCCCACGCAACCGCTGGTTCGGGGCTGGGTCGCGGCGGACTACCTCGAACCCGCCTCGCAGGCTGGCGGGCCGGCGTAAGGAGCGAACATGAACAGCAGCCTCCCATCGCCGGCGCAAATCGCGCGGGCCGCTGAACTGCGCGCTCTGCTGCATGACTACAGCCACCGCTATTACGTCCTCAGCGCGCCAGTCGTCACCGATGCCGAGTACGATGCGCTCTACCACGAACTGCGCGCCCTCGAAGAGGCGTATCCCGCCTTAGCTACGCCAGACTCGCCCACCCAGCGTTCGGGAAGCGACTTGTCGGAGGATTTTCCCAAAGCGCGCCACCCCGCCCCCATCCTCAGCCTCGCCAACGCCTACACGGAAGACGAGCTGCGGGCCTGGGAAGAACGCAACCTGAAGCTGCTGCCGGCCGGCGCGGAACTCGCGTACACACTGGAGCCAAAGCTGGACGGCCTGACCGTCGTCCTGACTTACGAGAACGGCGTGCTGACGCAGGCGGCCACGCGGGGTAATGGCGAAATAGGCGACGTCGTCACGCCCAATATCCGCACCGTTCGCTCGGTTCCGCTGCGTATCCCCGTTCGCGGCCATCGTCCGCCGCCCGAACGCTTGGTGGTACGCGGCGAAGTGCTGTTCCTCAAGCACGATTTCGAGCGCCTGAACCAGCGCCAGCGCGAAGCGGGCGAGGCCCTCTACGTCAATGCGCGGAATACGGCCTCGGGCACGCTCAAGCAGAAGGATTCGCGCATCACCGCCTCGCGCCCGCTTACCGCCTACGTCTACGCGGTTGTGGATTCACGCGGGATTACGCTGGATACCCAGTGGGAAATGCTGGAATACCTGCGGGATATGGGATTCCTGATCGCGCCCGATGCGGCGCGCTATCCCACGCTTTCCGGCGTAATCCAGCAAATACCCACGTGGGAAAACCGCCGCCATCAACTGGACTACGAGATTGACGGTGTGGTGGTCAAAGTGGACGATCTGGCGGCCGCTGCCGAGTTGGGCGTGGTGGGAAAAGACCCGCGCGGCGCGATTGCCTTCAAGTTCGCCGCGCAGGAAGCGACCACGCGCCTGCTCGATGTCGTGATCAGTGTCGGGCGCACCGGCCGCGTCGTGCCCAGCGCCCGCCTCGAACCGGTCTTCCTCGGCGGCGTGACCGTTAGTAACGCGACGCTCCACAACTTCGCGCTGACGAAGGCGCTGGATATTCGCGTGGGTGACGTGGTGGTCGTCAAACGCGCGGGAGATGTGATCCCGAACGTGGTCGGGCCGGTGACAGCCGCCCGCGATGGCAGTGAACGGCCCATCGAGCCGCCCGAGCGCTGCCCGTTCTGCGGCACGCCGCTGGTTCAGCCTGAAGGCGCGGTGGACTACTTCTGCCCGAATGAGCATTGCCCCGAGCGCGTATTCCGCCAGGTGGACTTCTTCGTCTCACGCGGAGCGATGGATATCGAGGGATTGGGCGGCCAAACGGTCAAGCAGCTGATTGACAGCGGGATGATCCAGGATGAGGCCGATATCTTCACCCTCACCGCCGCGCCGCTGCTGGAGCTTGAGGGCTTCGCCGAAAAGAAAGTGACGGCGCTCCTGGCGAGCATTGAAGCGGCTAAAGCCCGCCCGCTGGAAATCGTGCTGACCTCGCTCGGCATTGACGGAGTTGGCAGTACGGTGGCGGCGGCGCTGGCGAATGCCTCCGGTAGTATTGACGCGCTGGAAGCGGCCACCGCCGAGCAATTAACTCAGGTCGAGGGTGTCGGAGATGTCCTTGCCGGGAACGTCGTCGCCTGGTTCGCCAACCCGCACCACCGGCTGATAGTGGAAAAGCTGCGCCGGGCAGGTGTCAACATGATCGCCGAACGGCGCGCTGCAGTGAGCGATTCGCTGGCCGGGCTGACCTTCGTCCTCACTGGCACATTACCCACCCTCTCGCGTGAAGGCGCGGCCGCGCTGATCGAGGCGCACGGCGGCAAAGTGACCGGCAGTGTGAGCAAGAAGACCAGCTACGTCGTTGTCGGCGATTCGCCGGGCAGCAAGGCCGACAAGGCGCGCGAGTTGAACATCCCGATTCTGGACGAAGCGAGCCTGCACGCTCTGGCCGATAGCGCTTCCCCCGCACCAGTCAGCGACTCCGTCCAGCCGCCCCTGCTGTGAGAGGAAACCCGTGAGTTCACCCACGCTCATTCTGCGCCCTGGCCGCGAGAAGCCGATCCTGCAACAGCACCCCTGGGTTTACTCCGGCGCGATTGAGCGCGTGGCGGGTGACCCGGAGCCGGGGGAAATCGTGACACTCGTCACCAGCCGGGGCGAATTCGCAGCGCGCGGCTACTGGAACCCGCGCTCGATGCTTCAGGCGCGCCTATTGACGTGGCGTGACGAGCCGATCAATGAAGCGTGGTGGAGCGCTGCGTTTGCCCGCGCGATCGCTGCCCGCCGGCCCTGGCTCGACGCGGGCCTCCCCTGCCGTCTCGTTCATGCCGAAAGCGATTTCCTGCCGGGGCTGGTTGTGGATGTGTATCCCGATACCGCCAGCGGAGAGCGGTGGGCCGTCCTCCAGGCCCTGACGCTTGGCATCGAAGCACGCAAGGACGAGCTCGCGGCCATCCTCCTGCGCGACCTCGGCGCGGCCGGTGTCTACGACCGGTCGGATGTGGATATTCGCAAGAAAGAGGGATTAGGGCCGCAGAAGGGCCTGCTGGCTGGCCGGGCGGCGCCGGAAAACCGCGTGCAAGTGCGGGAAAGTGCAGGTTTTGCCCTCACCGTTGATCTGCTCAAGGGGCACAAGACGGGGCACTATCTCGACCAGCAGGCTAATCACGCCCTGCTGCGCGACCTGATCATCCAGCGCGGGCCTGAACAACGGCTGCTGAACCTGTTCAGCTATACCGGCAGCTTCGGGCTGGCGGCGCTGGCCGGTGGCGCGGCGCACATCACCAACGTTGACTCATCGCAAGGCGCGCTCGACCTCGCCGAAGCCAGCCGCGCGAACAACGGCTACAACGCTGCTTCGGTCGCGTCGTTCACGGCCGATGCTTTCCAATTCCTGCGCGCTGCCGAAGAATCGGGCGACCGCTGGGACGTGATCATCTGCGACCCACCCAAATTCGCGCACACGCACGGGCAGGTCGAGCGGGCCGCGCGGGGCTATAAGGACCTCAACCTGCGCTGCTTCCGGCTGATTGAACCGGGCGGCCTGATCATGACGTTTTCGTGTTCAGGGGCCATCACGCGCGACCTGTTCCACAAGATCGTCTTCGGCGCGCTGGTGGACAGCGGCAGGCAGGCGCAAATTGTGCGCGAACTAAGCGCAGGCGACGATCATCCGGTGGCGCTGACGTTCCCCGAAGGCGAGTACCTCAAAGGACTGCTGCTTCGGGTGTACTAGGACGCCGCCTGTCCCCCGGCTGGTTCGGCCGCCTCGCCGGATAGCTGACGGATTTTGCGGAATGTCTCCGTCCAACTGATGCGGCTCAGGCCCAGTTTCTCGCGAATCTCGTTCGGGTCCTTCCCCGCCTGGTAATCACGGACGGCGCTCGTCCAGCGCATCATCTCGAACGAAATCTTGTGCGGCACTTCCGCCTCATCGCCCAGGTGTTCGAGGATGTACTCCAGGTTGCGCGCGGTGCAGGTAAACAGCACGGTCTTCGGCTCATACTGCCACAGGTACTGGTCGAGCAGCGGCAGGATGGCCGCGTCGAGCGGCAGGCGGCGTTCGCGGTAAACGTCTTTGGCCGCACCCTTGCGCACATGCAGCACCGGCGTTGGCCCAGCCTGGTCAATATCCTCCGGCAGCAGGCGCATCGTCTCGCTTTTCTTGATGCCGGTCGCCAGCAGCAGTTCGAGCAGCAGCGCCGGGCGCGCGTCGGGCTTGCGGCCGCTGCGCAGAGTCAGCGCGACGCCCTGCACCGCCATGACTTGATCCGGCGTGAGAATCAGGGCCAGCGGAGCCGGGCCGGAACGCTGCATCACCGCCACCGCCGGATCGGTTGGAATGGCGGCCATTTCGTGCAGCCACTTGAAGTAGACCTTGAGCGTCGTGACGCGCCGGGCGTAGGATTTGCGGCTGCACGGTACGCCGCGCTCGTATTCCAGCCAGTGCAGGAAGGCGTTGAGATCAGCGGTCATGATCGCACCCAACCGCTGCCCGCCGCCGAGGAACTCCTGCAGGAGATGCAAATCAGACGTGAATGCGCCGACGGTATGCTCCGACTTGCCATCGCGGGCCAGCCGCTGCTGAAAGAGCATCACCGTGTCCTGCAGGCGCGTCGAGGCGTTCAGGTCGGCCTCGCTCGCCGGCTGCGTTGGAAACAGAGGAAGCTGGCGCGTATCCATCGTCCCTTATCCTCCCGCAAAGCACGCCCAATATCATGACTATAGGAAAGACGTGAGTCGCTGTCAAGCACTCAGCGGCGGGCCGTCCAATCACGCATGCCGTAAACTTGGGCTTCCAACTGGCCAGCATGCGCTTTCTCGGCTGCCGTCAACTCGCCACGTTCCAGCCGGACGCCGAACACCGTCGCGACAGCCTCGGCCAGCGCCGCCGCCGCTTCATCCCGCGTGATGAGCCGCCCCGCCGCTGCCGAGAGTGTCATCGTCCGC
>JAEURB010000342.1 GCA_016788435.1 Anaerolineae bacterium
GGACGGTTTCTTTGACGTCCTTGATGAAGTCATCGGGGATTCCGGCATCGTGCAGGAAGGCCCAGGCTGTGCCGGCAATCGCGCCGACAATCGCGCCGAGCACCGGCACGAAGAAGATGATACCGATCAGGAAGCCCCAGAAGGTGCCGCCGAGGGCCTTCTCGCCGGCGAAGCGCTTCAACTGCTTGGTTTCGGTTTTACCGTTGGCGTGATGCACCACGACCACCACGTCCTGCAGCCCGGCGAGCTGACCTTTTTCGAGGTCGTTGAGGACCTGCGCCGCCTGCCCGGCCGTTTCTTCCTTGTCATACGCCAGTACCAGAAGATCGCTCATCGCCATTTTCCTTTGATTACCGCTGATTGGCCCAATTGTATCCGCGTGGGCGGGGGGCTGCAATCAGGGGGCAGGGTAATCCAGGGCTGTTGCAAAGTCACCGGGAAAGGAAAAACTCAGCAGCGGGCTACTTGCCTGACTTTGCAACAGCCCTGCCCTCACCTTTAGTTCCTCATGACCTGTACCTTGTTCCGCGCTATACTCTGCCGCGTACCGGGTGAGTTTGGCGAGAGGAAGCAGGATGCGCACCTATCAAACTCTGGATCGTGCCGAAGTGGAAACGGACCGCGACATTCTCACCCTGACATCCGCAACCAGCAGCGTGATCCCCACCAGCGTAGCCCTGCGCCGCGAAGGTATCTATCTGGCGATGTCGTTCTCGCTGGGGCCGGCCGAGCTTGCTCTGCGCCTGAAGACGGCCGATGTTACTCGCGCACTCACGCACCTGCAGCCAGCCGATGGCCTGCAAACGCCGCGCCAGATCGGCAGCGGCCAAGCGTTCCTGCAGGTCGGTTTGCAGCTGAACGGCGTTCTGCTGCTGCGCCCGACGCTGGTTTCAGATGCCAATGGGATGATTTCGTTCAATCTCTCGCTGGAACACGCGGCCCGGCGCGCCCTGCTTACATGGCTGGAGCTCGACCCCGGTTAGCATCTGTTCACTTCTGATTACCACCACAAGAGGCGGGGATGCACAAGCGTCTCCTGCTTGCTCATGCCTGAATCCGGCTGACAAAGCCCGCGATCAGCGCCTCGACCGAGGCGGGCGGATCGGCCATCAGCGCGACGGCGGCCGCCCGCTGCCGCGCCCATTCCCCAGCATCCAGATATTCGAGCGGCGAACGGCCAGCCACCCGCGCCAGCAGACAGCCGAGCGTATGACGTACGGCGCGCGCTTCCAGCCCGTCGGCCCACGGGGCATCGCCGATGGCGGCGCGGTAGGTTTGCCAGTAAAGCAGGGCCGCAGCGGAAAACTCGCGGCGCATTGCAGGCAGATGATGGGCCTTGCTGAGCAGGTGCGTGAGCGAAAAGCCGAGATCGAAGGCCGGCTCGCCCATATGCGCTACCTCATAATCGAGCAGCACGAGTTGGCCGTGATGAACGAGCACATTCTTCGGGCTGTAGTCGCCGTGTACAAGCGTATCCTGGCGGGCGCGGGTGGCGGCGATCAGCGCGGCGTAGAAGGCGGCGGCTTCGGGAACCTGCGTGCCGGAGTAGTGGTAGTAGGCCTCTAATCGCAGCGATTCATAGAAGGTGCGGTCGCCAAACTCGGCCATCAGCGCATCACGGCGCAGGCCGGTTTCGCGGTGGATGGTGGCGAGCAGGCGCGCGAACTGCCGCACATGATCGGTTTGCAGGTCACCAGCCAGCAGCCTCTGTTTCCAGTTGGCGTGCGGCTGCGGAACGGCTTCCATCGCCATGAGGTAGTGGGGCAAGTCCTCGAAGATCAGGCGCGGCACCGAACCAGGTGGGCATAACGGCGCAAGGACGGCGATGCTTAATGCTTCGCGGTGGATACGTTCGGGGCTGGTGAACCAATCCACTTTCACGCGCAGCTGGGCCAGCGCCTGCTTGACGACCCAGCCCTCACCGCTGGCGCGCTCAACCAGCACCGTGCGACAAGAAACGCCGCCACTTAACACGGTCATGCGTGGTGCTTCCTGCGCCTCGATCCAGCCGCCTGCACGCAGATAAGCGAGCAGCGCGGCGGGTTGTTCGATGTCGAGTTCGGGTAGCATGGGCGGGGTGTCCTTTCGTTCGTATCCTTCCCCTCTCAACCAGAGAGGCCCCCTGCCCGGATTATAGAGACTGATCGCGGAACGGCATGCATTTGGCGAATGCCGGGGGAAGACCCCTCTCAAACGAAACCTCACCCCCGGCCTCTCTCCATTCTGGAGCGGGGAGGATGCGACGCAATTAGTGAGCCTGTTACGGAGCCGGACAACCGGACAGAATCTAAACACCCGGACAGACACTGAGGGAAGAACGTACCGGACAACCGGACAGAAAAGCGGACAACCGGTGCTCCATGTGACAAGCTGACACCGTTCAGCATAGAGCGGGTGCGCGCGTTTGGGGCGAACGGCTGGTAGACGGGATGGACGCAGATGGGCGGGGTGTGGGGGCTCAACGCAGCAGTCGCGGCTGCTCTAAATAGGGTTCCCGAATTGCAAAAGGCAACTCCAGGTTGAGCTTTAACAGTTTCCCATCGTATGTGAGAAATTCCTCAACGCCACGATACAGCGCCGTTGCCAGATGTACGGCGTCGCTCGGCTTCACGGCTCGATGTACCGTATAGTCGCCCAGCGAATCAAGGTACGTGCGCCTCGTGCAATAATCTCGCTGTACTCCTCATTTTCGAGCAGGTTAGTGTCAGACCACAGCGCGTCCATGCGCTCCTCCGTATCGTCCGACAACACCCACTCTGTTCGCTCACTCTCTATGAACGCCACTTCGACCAGCGAATGAGTTGATGTGAGAAGTTTCTGATTGGGGTCTCTGCTGACGTTCTCGAACAACTGATCGCAAATGTCCGCTCGTTCAGGCTCGTTGTTCAAAAACGCCAGAAACACGCACGAGTCGACTTAGACATAACTAATCTTCGGCATCACGTATCCGACGAATGGAGACTTCAGCCGGCTCGTCACCGGGTTGCCACGTGAAAACGCCGCGCGCGCGGCGATAGCCCAGGAGCGGGGGCGTTTCGATACGCGCGATATGGGTTATGTCTCGAACGGACAAGGCCATGCCAGTTTCAGGGTGACGGGTGACGCGCCCCGACACCATCGCGCGCTTCCCCCAGATATCGCGCAGAAGCTCGGCCTGATCGTCTTTGGCGTAGCACGTAATGGCCCGATCGGTGATCGCATCGTACAGGATGAAGCGAAGCGTGCGCCTGCTGCTCAGGCTCTCCACTGTCCCCTTGACCGCTCCCAATGTTTGGCGCAGCGGAAGGGTGACTTTGGCCCGCGTGTCGTAAATGATCGCAGATAGTTTCTCCGTCTCGATACGCAGCGACGTGATGCCGTTGCCCACCACGCGGGACAGGGCATTCGCCTCCCTCACCACAGGCGTTGGGAAGGGGATTGGCTCGTGCTGTTGAAGCGATATGCCCACCTGTTCCGCGCCGCGTACAACGGCAAGCACCGGGCGCAAGTCGTCCGCGTAACCCGTCACAGTCGCCACGGCGCTACCAGCCTCCAGCGAATCGACGATCCAGCGAACGCGGGCGTCTGGAACCAGCTCGGCCGCAAGGCTGTCGATCAAGCCGGAGAAGTGAGTCATGGCATCCGCAAAGCGTCCGACGGCCACTTCACCTTCCAGCCCGAGCGTAATCGAGTTGTCGGCCATGATCCATGCCCTCTGAGGCTGACTTTTTCATTATACGCCGTGGCCCATCTGCGATGCGAGAACAGCACATGAGAAAGCCCCCGCTCTTTCGAGCGAGGGCTTCTTCTTGCAGTCTGTCAGGCGCTTCGACTAGAAGTCGCCCATGCCGCCGCCGGGGGGCATCATCGGGGCCGGGTTCTTCTCCGGCACGTCGGTGATGAGCACCTCGGTCGTCAGGATCATCGCGCCAATCGAGGCGGCATTTTCCACCGCGCCGCGCGTAACCTTGGCCGGGTCAGGGATACCCGCCTTGATCATGTCCACGTACTCGTTGGTGAGGACGTTGTAGCCGATACGCGGGTTCTTCTGTTCCTTCTGCTGGCGGCGCACTTCCTGAATGACGACGCCACCATCGAGGCCCGCGTTGCCGGTGATCTTCTTCATCGGCACTTCGAGGGCGCGGCGCACGATCTGCACGCCGGTGTTCTCGTCATCGCTCGCCAGCTTCAGGCTATCGAGCGCCGAGAGGGCGTTGATGAGGGCCACGCCGCCGCCGGGGACGATACCCTCTTCGACCGCAGCGCGGGTCGCGCTCAGGGCGTCTTCCACGCGGTGCTTCTTTTCCTTCAGCTCGGTTTCGGTCGCCGCGCCCACACGGATGACGGCCACGCCGCCGCTGAGCTTGGCCAGACGTTCCTGCAGCTTTTCGCGGTCGTAATCGCTGGTGCTGAGGTCAATTTCCTTGCGGATTTCCTCGATGCGGCCCTTGATGGCCTTCTCATCGCCAGCGCCATCCACGACCGTGGTGTCATCCTTGGTCGAGACAACCTTGCCGGCGCGGCCGAGGTCCTGCAGCGTCACCGTTTCCAGCTTGCGGCCGGTTTCTTCGCTGATGACGGTGCCACCGGTGAGGATGGCGATGTCACGCAGCATGGCCTTGCGGCGGTCGCCGAAGCCAGGGGCCTTGACGGCGTTGACGTTGAGCATGCCGCGCAGCTTGTTCAGCACCATGGTGGCCAGCGCTTCGCCGTCCACGTCTTCGGCGATGATGACGACATCGCGCTTGCCGATCTGCACGAGCTTCTCGAGCAGCGGCACAATGTCCTGGGCGGCGCTGATCTTCTTTTCGTAGATCAGGATGTACGGCTCGCTGATGACCGCTTCCATCGAGTCCGGGCTGGTGATGAAGTACGGGCTAAT
Organism: Anaerolineae bacterium; assembly: GCA_016788435.1. Lineage (GTDB taxonomy): Bacteria > Chloroflexota > Anaerolineae > Aggregatilineales > Phototrophicaceae > Flexifilum. The sequence goes on from JAEURB010000342.1 coordinate 4,862, forward strand.
GTAGCCACGGTCGAACTGCATACCCTCGACGTACTCAGTTTCGAATTCGAGGCCCTTGCTCTCCTCGACCGTGACCACGCCGTCCTTGCCGACCTTATCCATCACGTCGGCGATGAGGTTGCCGATTTCGTCGTCCTGGGCGCTGACACTGGCGACCTGGGCGATTTCTTCCTTGGTGTCAATCGCAATCGCCTGTTCCTTGATGGCGGCGGCGACGGCGTCGGCAGCAGCCAGAATGCCGCGCTTGAGCAGCATCGGGTTGGCCCCGGCGGCCACGTTCTTCAGGCCCTCGTTGACGATAGCCTGGGCCAGCACGGTGGCGGTGGTGGTGCCGTCACCGGCGATGTCGTTGGTCTTGGTGGCGGCTTCCTTAACGAGCTGCGCGCCCATATTCTCATACGGGTCTTCCAGCTCGATTTCCTTGGCGACGGTCACGCCGTCGTGGGTGACGGTGGGCGCGCCGAACTTCTTGTCGAGGGCGACGTTGCGGCCTTTGGGGCCGAGGGTGGTGGCGACCGCTTCGGCCACCTTGTCCACGCCGCGCATCAGGTCGCGGCGGGCTTCCTCACGAAACTTCAGTTGCTTTGCCATGTTATTTCTGCTCCTCAGTAGCGTTGTGATTGGTTGATGTGCAAGTGGGCCAGCGTGGTGGGCGGTTCAGCAAACATCCCCGCCTGCGCCTGGCTTCAGTCCAGGATGGCGAGGACGTCTGATTCCTTGAGAATCAGCAGCTTCTTGCCTTCGAGCTTGATTTCGGTGCCGGCGTACTTGGCATACAGCACCTTGTCGCCCACCTTGACGTCCATCTCGATGCGTTCCCCGTCCTCATCGCGGCGGCCAGCGCCAACCGAGAGCACGTTACCCTGCTGCGGCTTTTCCTTGGCGGTTTCGGGAAGGACGAGCATGCCACCGGCAATCGTCTCTTCCTGCTCAACCGGCTCGACCAGCACGCGATCACCCAGGGGGCGAATATTCATGGTGTTCAAACCTCCGTTGATTGTTTTGACTGAGCTAACGCACGGACTTGGCACTCATTCGTTACGAGTGCCAATTTCTGAGGTCATTTTAGCAGAGGGGCGGAGAGGTGTCAATCAGTTCTAGCAAAGTTCTTACGCGAGTGCCAGATAGGAAAGTGCTGAGGGGAAGGGACAGGGTGGGGAGAGACGCGCGGCGGGTTGGCCTTCCAGCCCCGATCAGGCCCCGGCCAGGGCGGTCCAAGTGCGTGGCCCGGCGACCCCGTCCACGCCGAGGTTCGCCTGCGCCTGAAAACTGCGGACTGCGGCGGCCGTCGCACGCCCGAAGATGCCGTCTACCGTCAGCGGAGGCGTCGTCCCGCGCGCATTCAGCGCCTGCTGCAGTTCGGATACGGCCTGCCCACGAGAACCGCGCCGCAGAGTCGGCCGGTTGTGGACAGGCGATTGCGGGGTGGGCTGCGGCGGAGCGGGATTGGGGTTCGGGCCGGGTTGGGGCGCGGGATCAGGGCCGGGAGGCGTTGGCGACGGATTGGGATAGGGAATCGGGATGGGGCTGGGCCCTGGCGGACTGGGCGCAGGCGAAGGGCCAGGCTCAGGAGCCGGGCCGGGCGACGGTTGAACACCCAGGATCGTGGTCGCCTTGGAGTCGAAGCCCGCTAACTTCGCCTGGTACGATGCGCGGAACGCCGATGCGCCCTTGACCATCTTCTCCGCGCCTTTGGAGCTCATGCCCAGGTCGCTGTAGTCGGTCGGGTCGGCGGCGGCGTTCAAGTCGCGCCAAACCCGATCCATGCCCAGCAGCGAAATGTCACGGAAGTAGGTATGCATCGGGTCTTTCGGGTCGGTATGATGCTTGACGAACACCCCGCGAATGACCTCATTTGCCGCCTTGAGCAAGCTGGCGCGCTGCGTATCTGTTGCTTGCCCGCCGCGTTCGGCAATCGCCTTCTCAACCAGGCGGTTAGCCAGATTGAGCTTGAAGTCATCGCCTGCGCCCACGCCGACCAGCGTGTGGTTGTAGGTCGTATGGCCGGCCACCTGATGGCCCCACACCGACGCCTTGGCCTGATCGCCATGCAGTTGCTTCAGCTCTTTGGTGATCATCTCCTGAACGGCGGTGGCGAAGTTCGGGCCGCCGCTCCTGGTCGTGCCGGCCGTGCTGCAGGCATACAGATTAATGGTGGGGGTGGAGGACAGCAGAGGAGCCAGCCCCTTGACGAACTGTGCCGGCTTACGCCACGTCTCTTTGGGTCCTGAAGCGAGGCCCCCGGTTCCGCCGTGCGTGAAGACGTTGAGCGTTTGGATTTTGGCTGACTGCCCCTCCGATGCGGCATTGGGGTTGCGGGACAGCACAGCGTTGGCTTCGGTGAGAACCTGGCTGATAAGGGTCGTCACCTCAGCGCTCATTCCAATTTCAACGCCGCGCGCCAGCTTTCCGCCCTTGATGCCATAGGTCATGTGCTCGGATGCATAGGCCCGGGCCTGTGTCAGGAATTCGTCGTCATTCTCGTATTTGGTCGGGTCGTCATCGAAGTTAATCATGTACAGCGCGATGTTCAGCCCGCCGCGCGCTTTGACGTCCTGCGCAATCTCGCCAGCCAGGCCCGCCTCGTCGCTTCCCTGAGCCGGTTCGCGCTGCAAGCGCCCGGCCAGAAGCCGCTGCACCGCCGCATTGCCGATGGTCGCCTGCATGCGCAGGAGGGAAGCGCCGGTCTGGAAGTTCGGGGTGAACCGGGAAAGCATCCCGTCAGCGGGGCTGGTCTCAACAGGCCGTACAGCCCTTTGTGGAGAACCAGCTGGTAGATTGATTGGGCGGGGCTGCGAGTGTTCGCGCATGGATGTGAAGGATTCGAGGGCTGATGTCCTTTAGTTGACAGTGTATACAAATTTCATAAACACGCGAATCGGCGCAGTTATCCCTCACCGGCCTCGACCCTCTCAACCAAGCGCGACTTCAACTTCTCCCCCTAAATCTCCACGAACTCGCGGCGCACGCGCTCGGCCAGCGCGGTCAGGTCGCCGGGCAGATACGGCATGCGCTGCCACTCGTGCCATAACGCGCCAAACAGCAGGCTGATGGTGTACTCGTAGCGCGGGCCGGGCGGTTCGTCGCCAGCCAGAATACCAGTGAGGGGTGGCAGCGACGGCTCGTTGAGCAGCGCGAGCGTCCCGGCCGCCCAACGTGCCCAGCGCGGGAGCGGGCGGTTGAGCACCGTCCGGCGGCCCAGCGCGCTCTGACGGGTGAAGGTCACCGCCATATCCGGATACAGGTCGAGGGCGGTCAGCACGGTCTGTTCGCCGGGTGTATAGGCGGCTGCCAGCCACAGGTCACGGTCCGGCGCCTGAAAGAGCAAGTCCGGGTCGTGCAGCGGCAGGCGCTGATGAAAGGCCATCAGCAGGCGAACAGGCGGATCGTGGCTTACGGGCAGCGTCATCGGCAGTTGGATAGGGTAAGTCAGGCCCCCCATTGTAGCCTGTGCCGTAGGCATTTCGTCAGCCACCGCCCGGAAATGGCCATGATAGAATACCGGCCATGCTTGCCATGTCCCGCCTCTTCCTCGCGGCCTGCGCCGCCGCCTTTCTGCTCGTTCCGGCGCTGGCCAACGCCCAAAGCGACCTGCTCGGCCGGGTCAATGCCCTGCGCGCGTCGGTTGGCCGGCCGCCCTACACGCTCAACAGCGCCCTTTCCGCCGCTGCGCAGGATCAGGCGCAGTGGATGGCCTCGACCGGCTCGATCAGCCACACGCGGCCAGATGGCAGCGGGCCGCGTTCGCGCGCCGCCGCGTATGGCTATCCCTCGGCGCAGGTGAGCGAGAATATCTATGGCGGCACCAACGCCACATCCGACAGCGCCTGGAACTTCTGGATCAACTCGGGCATTCACTACGCCGGGCTGGTCAACCCCAATTATGATCAGGTCGGCATCGGCGTCGCCAGCAGCGGCTGGGGCTCGACTTACGTAATGGTCTTCGGCAATTCAGGCGGCCCGTCGTTCGCGGCTGTCAGCGCCAATACCACAGGCGGCGGGGCTTCCGGCCCGCCCTCGTTCGTCGTCGGCACCGATGAGCACGGCAACATCATGCATGAAGTGCAGCCGGGCGATACCCTGGGTGATATCGCGCTCATTTATGGCTATACGTGGGATGACCTGCCGGCGATGATGGCGCTCAACAGCATCAGCGACGTGCGCGATCTCGAGGTGGGGAGCGTCTTTCTCGTCCCGCCGAAGGCCGGAACCTACACGCCCGCCCCCACTACGCCGACCGCCACCTACACCCCCTCGCCTGTGCCGCCGACTATCACGCCCTATGTGGCGCTCGTCCCCGTTCATGCCGCGACTTTACAGGTTACGCCGCTAGCCGTGCTGACGGAGGCTGCTCCGCCGGCCGGGGTGGCAACAGCCGCCGCGCCGCCCGCATGGCTGACCACCGCCACGCCTTCCCCCACCGCAACCAGCGCGGCCAGTCAGACGCCGGGCACACCCGTGCCGACCGAAACACCCCGTCCAGGAGCGCTATCCGTCGAAGCGGCGACACTGGCGGCGATTCTTCCCACCGTACCTGCCGAAACAGCCGCCCTGCCTGCCGAGGCAGCGGCCCCGCCACCGCCCGAAAACAACCTGACTGCCTTGCTGCTGGGCGCAATCGGCGTGCAGGTGATCGTGATCGGCGTGGCCGTGTTCAGCTATATGCGCGGCGCTGGCCGCAAGGGGCGCTGACGATGGCGCGGCGAACCCCCTTGCGCGTGGCGCGCGCATTGATTGAAGCCACCCGGCTCACCCTGCGCGGCGAGAAGCACCCGGCACAAGCCAGACTGGAACGCTACCCGCAAACGAGAGCCTGGATACAGGAAACCGGAACGATGCTGGCAGCGGTCGAAGCGGCGGTGCGCGAGGCGGGCTTTGACCCGGCCGGCCTGACGCTGCACATCGAGGGCCGTGACGTGAAGATGAGCACGATCCTCAATGGCATTCGCTTTCATCTGTCGGAGGAATACCCGTCGCTACTGGCCAGCCCCAGCCATTATGCGCTGCTGGCGATTAAGGCGACCAACCTGAACGACCGCTACCAGGTACTGCGCCTCGAACAGGCCGAGCCAGTTCCCGAGCTGGTGCGCGCGTCGCTGCATGCTCTGGCCGATGTCTTGAGCCGTCAACCGACGGAGAACCATTAAGGCGGGCCGCGTTTCTTGAGGCTTCACAATTTTTAACAAATCACCCTTCCCCCCCATTCTTCGCGTGAGAAGGTTGAAAACCGGCAGTGAAACTGGATTCCTCAATGGAATTCATGGATTTTTTACGTTTTCATGGATTGACTTGGTAAAAACCGTGATAGCATACAAACAAGCAGCAATGCTTGAATGTCAGGTTCGTCCTTATCAGTAGTTCAAGGAGTTCTCATCATGATGTACCAGCCGCGTGAAGAGGGCCAGGGTCTCGTTGAATACGCCCTCATCCTCGTGCTTGTTGCCGTCGTCGTCATCGTCATCCTCGCTCTGCTCGGCCCGGTGATCGGCAACGTCTTCTCGGGCATCGTCCGCAACCTGTAATCTCCAGCATCTCGCACCCAACCAAAAAGGCCGTCCCTCATGAGGGACGGCCTTTTTGGTTGGACAACACTTTCGCAACTGACGAACGTTAATCCGGCAGCACGCGGCAGGGATTGGTCAGATCGCCGATGCCTTCGATGTGCACCGTCACCTTATCGCCATCCTTGAGATAGACGGCCGGTTTGCGGGCGCGCCCCACCCCGGCCGGTGTGCCGGTGAGGATGGCATCGCCCGGCTCCAGCGTAATGTGCTTGCTGATGTAGGCGATCAGGGCCGGGATTTTGAACAGCATGTCGGCGGTCGTGCCGTCCTGCATCTTCTTGCTGTTGAGCTGAGTCTTAATCGTGAGCGCGTGCGGGCCGGCAATCTCGTCTTTGGTCACGATCCAGGGGCCGAGCGGACAGAAGGTATCAAGGCCCTTGGCACGCGTCCACTGGCCGTCAGGGCCAAACTGGATATCGCGCGCGCTGACATCGTTGGCGCAGGTGTAGCCAAAGACGTGATCTATCGCCTCGGCTTCAGGCACATTTTTGGCGCGGCGGCCGATGATGACGGCCAATTCGCCTTCGTAGTCCACTTCATGGGTGATCGACTCGTGCCAGGTGATCGGCTCGTTCGGGCCAACGACCGCACTGGTGAGCTTGGCGAAAATCAACGGAGCGGCCGGCGGCTCTTTGCCAGTTTCTTTGGCGTGATCGGCGTAATTCAGGCCAATCGCCAGAATCTTGCCCGGCATCAGCGGCGCGTGGACGGTGACCTTGTCGAGCGGGAAGCGCTCGTAGGCGCGGCCCGCCACCAGGCTGCGGCGGATCATCTGGCGCATGCTATCCTGCCAGGCCAGCGTGTAGACCGTCTCGCCTTCGACCTCACCGATGCGTGAGCGTCCGTTCACGGAAAATGTGATCAGTTTCATGAAATCCTCGATTGCGGTTGCGCATGTGCAGCCGTCGTGATCCGGTCAATCTGACGGTGATTGTACCCGGCTTATCTGGCTGCCGTCAGAGCGCGCGGCCTATCCAACCCGTGCGGCCATGCGTCAGCACCGTTTCCGGCTTGATGACCGCGAACAATTGCATCAGCCGGGCGACGACACCCGTCCAGCCCGTTTGATGGCTGGCGCCGAGTCCCGCGCCAATGTCACCATGAAAATACTCGTAGAACAGCAGGTAATCCCGCCAGTGCGGGTCGGTTTGGAACACCTTCGAGCCGCCGTAAACAGGCCGCTGGCCGGTTGTCGCATTCCGTTCGAAGATACGGCTCATGCGGTTCGACAATTCATGCGCGACTTCGAACAGGGTCATCATCTGCCCTGAGCCAGTCGGGCACTCAATCTTGAAATCATCGCCGTAGTAGCTGTAGAAGGTGAGCAGGGAGCGAATGAGCAGCGTGTTGACGGGCACCCAGATCGGGCCACGCCAGTTCGAATTACCGCCGAACATGCCACTGTCCGATTCGGCGGGCAGGTACTGGACTCTGAACTCCTGGCCATGCACCGACGTCACGAAGGGTTCGGCCAGATGGGCACGACTGAGCGAGCGGATACCGTAGGGGCTGAGGAAGCGCTCCTCATCGAGCATGCGGGCCAGTATCCGGCGCAGTTTCTCCTCCGATACGGCCGACAGCAGCATACGGCCGTTGATGCCACGCTGGTCAAGCGGGTGAATATTCGCGATGAGATCCGGGTGCTGCGCGGTAAATCGCCGGATTCGTGCCGTCACCGCCGGGAAGCGGCCGATGATCTCCTCGTCCAGCGCCGTTGTCGCAATCAGCGGCAGCAGGCCGACCATCGAGCGCACCTTAATACGCTGCGCGGTTCCGTCGGGCAGCACCAGCACGTCGTAGAAGAAGCCGTCTTCTTCATCCCACAGCTCGTCGAGATTATCGCCAATGCGATCCATCGAACCGGCAATCCAGAGGAAATGCTCAACGAACTTGGCGACAAAGTCCTCATAAGTGGGGTCGGTGACTGCAATTGTGGCGGCCAGTTCGAGCATATTCAGTGAGTAGAAGGCCATCCAGGCGGTACCGTCCGCCTGTTCGAGGACGCCACCACTGGGCAGCGGGGCGCTGCGGTCAAAGACGCCGATGTTATCGAGGCCGAGAAAACCGCCGCTGAACACATTACGGCCGCGCGGGTCTTTGCGATTCACCC
>JAEURB010000292.1 GCA_016788435.1 Anaerolineae bacterium
GCGGAGACGCCACATCAAACCTCTCCCCTCGGTCCCCTCTCCGTACACGGCGAGGGGATGCAAAGCGCGTCTGATTCCCCCTCACCGCGTGCGGTGAGGGGGTTAGGGGGAGAGGTTGAGGGAGAGGATTCAGGTGCGGAAGTTGCCATTTGGGTGACGAAACCGGAACTGTGGCAAAAGCTCAAACCATTGGCTCGGGAAATGCGCCACGAACCAACGCCTGCCGAAGCCGCATTATGGGACATGGTGCGTCGTCACGGGATACAAGGGCTCAAATTCCGCCGCCAGCATCCGATTGAGCGCTTCATTGTGGACTTCTATTGTCCTGCCTTGCGGCTGGTGGTAGAGGTGGACGGCGATATCCACCAGTACACGATTGAAGAAGACGCCCTGCGCACCGAAACGCTCGAAACGCTCGGTATGCGCGTGCTGCGCTTCACCAATGACGACGTGCTGCACCACCCCGACTTTGTCCTTGCCACCCTCACCGCCGCCGCAACTTCCCCCTCACCGCGTGCGGGGAGGGGGCCAGGGGGAGAGGTTGCGCGTGCGGAGACGCCACATCAAACCTCTCCCCTCGGTCCCCTCGCCGTGCACGGAGAGGGGATGCAAAGCGCGCCTGATTCCCCCTCACCGCGTGCGGGGATGGGGCCAGGGGGAGAGGTTGTGCGTGCCGGGACGCCAAATCAAACCTCTCCCCTCGGTCCCCTCTCCGTGCACGGCGAGGGGATGCAAAGCGCGCCTGATTCCCCCTCACCGCGTGCGGGGAGGGGGCTAGGGGGAGAGGTTTTTTGGGCGTTTGCCGAGGCCGGGCAGCAGTTGGCGGCGCTGCACGTGGGCTACGAGACGGTGACGCCGTACCCGCTGAAAGAACGCTGGCAGCCGGGTGCGGTCGCATCGTGGCGCGTCGAGAAGATGAAGCTGTCGGCGGACAAGACCGAACTCGTCGTGAACCGCGCGCTCACGCTGAAGGGCATCCCGCCGCAGGTCTTCGACTACCGCCTCGGCAGCCGGTCGGCGCTGGACTGGGTGATCGACCAGTATCAGGTCACAACCGACAAGCGCAGCGGCATCACCAGCGACCCGAACCGGTACAGTGATGACGAGCAGTACATCGTGAATCTGGTCAAGCGCGTGGTCGCCGTCAGCGTCGAGACGGTGGCGATTGTGAACCGTCTGGCAGCGCTGCCTTTCCGCGACACCACCGGCGAAAACTGACTCCCCGCCGTTCTTCTCCCCCCTCGCTTTTCGGAGAGGGGACCGAGGGGGTGAGGTCTTTCTGGGCTTTGTGGTTGCTTTTGTATCGGTTAAGCTCTGCGCGGTTCGCACCCCTTCATCGCAAAGGAACTCCGCGTGGGCGGCGCAATTCTCAACGTCATCACGGTCGCCGCTGGCAGTCTGCTCGGGCTGGCGCTCGGCAACCGCTTCCCGCAGCGCATCCAGCAGTCCATCGTCGCCGGGCTGGGCCTGATCACGCTGCTGGTGGGCATCAGCAACGCCCAGCGCAGCGGCAACCTGATCATCCCGCTGCTCAGCCTGATCGCCGGTATTGTCATCGGTGAGGCGCTCAACCTCGAACGCTGGCTGGAACGCTTTGCCGACTGGCTGCGCCGTGTTTCATCACGCGGGCGCGAGGAGGGCGAAGAAGCCCGCGTGCGCTTCATCAACGGCTTCATCACGGCCAGCCTGGTCTTTTGCGTTGGGCCGCTGACGTTCGTCGGCTCGATTCAGGACGGTATGGGGCTGGCGGCCGGATTCCAGCAGATCGCCATCAAGAGTATGCTCGACTTCTTCGCGGCGATGGCATTCGCAGCCGCCCTCGGCCCGGGTGTCTTCTTCACCGTCATCACCGTATTCGTGCTGCAAGGCGGCTTGTCGCTGTTGGGGATGCTGCTTGGTGATGTGATGACGCCGGCCATGATCGCTGAAATGACGGCCGTTGGCGGCGTCCTCCTGCTTGGGCTAGGCCTGAATATCCTCGAAATCAAGCGCCTGCGCGTCGTCAACTATCTGCCCGCGCTGCTCATCGCGCCGCTGCTGGTGGCGTTGGCGCAGGCGCTCGGCATCAACATCTACCCGTTCTGAAACGAGGATACCAAGGACTCAGCGTCGAGACGCAGAGAGAAGCAAGAGACGTACAGGAGGGCTTCAGAAAACCCTCTGCGTTCTCCGCTCTTCTCTGCGTCTCGGCGCTGAATCGGTCCGTTCCCTATCCTTGCACGAAGTAGCTGGTCTGGCGCGCGCCATCGCCAACGGCCCCGGCTGCGCGCCCGGCCATCATCGCTGCCAGCCCCAGCGCCGCCAGCAGCGCCAAACCAGCCAGCCCGAAGGTCGAGGTCAGGCCAACCAGCACCAGGAACAGGCTGATCAGCAGCCCGCCGGTCAGAGCTGCCCAGGGCGCAGCGGCGTTCGGCTTGCGGAAGATATGCAGCAGCAGGCGGCCGATCCACAGCCCGGCCAGCGATACGCCCAGCCAGACCAGCGGTAGGCCGAACAGCAGGCTGAGGCCGAGATAGATGATGAACAATGTCTGCGACAGCCAACCACCCGGCAGGGCCGCCAGCAGCACGGCCAGCACGCCCCACAGGCCCAGCGCCACGATGCCCGACAGCAGTCGCGGCGTAGGCCGCAGACGCAGCCCCGCATCCACGCGGGCCATGCGCAGCGGCGCGCTGATGTGTGGCACGGCCGCCAGCACGCCGCCCGCCAATGTGACGGCCAGGGCCAGCACGCCCGCCGCCACACCGCCGGCCGCCCACAGCGGGTTCACCGGTTGCAGGGTTGGAGGTTGGCAGGGAGCCAGCGGGGCGCTTCCCGCCCGGTTGTCAATCACTGTGCCAGCACAGATTTCCACGCCGCTGGCCAACTGGCTGTTCTCGCCCAGCGTCACCTGCGAGGCCTGCACCGTCAACGGGCCTTCGATGATGCCATCAATCGTTACGTTCTCGCCCGTCAAGCTGGCGCTGCCGTTGATGTGCGCGGCTGGGCCCAGCGTGATCTGGCTGGCGCTGGCGCTCAGGTCGCCCATGATCAGCGCGTCAAGCCGGACGTAATTGCTGACGAGGGCCGCATCGCCGCTGATGGTGCTGTCTTCAGGCAGCAGGATGCTGCTGGCGAACACCACGAGGTCGCCATCCCAATCGCCAGACAGCGCATAGTCGTCGGTTAGCCCAATCTGTTCACCGGCGCGGCCCAATTCCTGCCACACGGCCCGCGCCGATTGCCCGGCGACGTAGAGGACGCCGAGGGTGATGATGAGGGCGGCCAGCGCCGCCATGAATTTCAAATGGCGCATTGCGGGTTACTCCTCTTCCTTTGGCGGCGCGCCCAACCGTTCGCGCCGTTCGCGGTCCAGCCGGTTGCCGCGCAGGCGGCGCAGCAGCAGCAGACCAGCGGGAATCGCGCCGAGCAGCGCAGCCGGGATGAGCGGACTGCTCAGCAAGGCAGTCTGCACGCTCTGCACGGCGGCCAGAATTACGCCGGCAATTGAGCCTAGTATGCTGATGACCGCGCTGACTGCCGCGGCCGGGTTGGACAATACCTGAATGATCAGCCAGCCGAGCGCGGCGAAGAGGGGCAGCAGCAGCAGCGCGACCAGCCCCAGGCCGAGGGCAATCGCCAGGCCCGCCCCGCGCCGTAGTTGTTCCGGCTTAATCTCGGCAATCTTCGCCAGCACGCGCAGCGCAAGGGTCTGCGGCGCGTTCTCGTACGGAGCCTCCCGCAGCATCCGGTCTACCGTCCGCAGTCGTTCAAAGAGCGACGCATCGTGCCGGTCGCTGTCCAGCCCCTGATAGAGCGCGTCCAGTTCCTCTGGGGCAAGCTGGTCATCGAGCGCCTCGTGCATACGTCGGGTTTGCCGTTCGTCCGCCATCGGGTTCACGCTCCCTGCGTCAGGCGGCTGTGCGAAAGGACGGCTTCGGCCGCCTCGTCGCCCAGCTTATCTGCGATCATCTGGCGCGCCCGGAACAGGCGGCTCTTGATCGCGCTTTCGGTCGTATCGAGAATGTCGGCGATTTCGAGGTACGAGTAGTCGTACCAGTAGCGCAGGATGATGGCGGCGCGGTAATCGGGGGCCAGTTCACTCAGCAGCCCCTGAATACGCCGGCTTTGCTCGTGGAAGATCGTCACGTCTTCTGGTTCTGGCTCGTTCGTGCTGAGGGTGAGGCTGGGCAGCGGGTCGTCAATCGAAACGTACTGCATGCGCCGCCGCCGCAGCCGGTCAATACAGTGGTTGGAGGCGATAGAAAGCACCCACGTCTTGAACGAGCGGCCCGGGTCGTAGCGGCGTAAATTCAGGTAGGCGCGCAGAAAAGCCTCCTGGGCCGCGTCCTCCGCCTCAACGTGATCGGATAGCATCCGGTAGCACAGGTTGTACACCGCGTCCTGATAGGTGTAGACCAGCTCGGCAAACGCATCCTGGTCGCCGTTGATGGCGGCCTGCACCCAGTCAAGGATGACCGGGTCCTGTTGTGCGCCTGCCCCTTGTGTTTCCTGCGCGTCCACACGGCCTCAAGCTAGATGAGTTGAAAGTGCTGAGTATTGAGTGCTGAGTGAATGGCTGACAGCCAATATCATCCGGTCACCCGTCCGGCGCTAGCTGAAAATTACTCGTAGCGGTTCAGCAACGTACTTATCCGCAGCACTCAGAGTGCGTTTTCGGAATGCCCTGAATATGGAGTTCGCTCACGAGCGAACCCTACATCCAACCTGTTTCGTCCGGCTTTCCCCGTTTCGATGGCAGCCAACGCGACATCCAGGACGCTCGTTCAGCACTGAGTACTGTTATCCAGCTATACGCATCCCGCCGCGCATCGGTTGCGCGCTTATTGCAGTGGCAGTTCGAGGCGGGCCGTCGCGCCTTCTCCGGGCTTGCTTTCCAGCAGCAGGCTTCCGCCGTAAATGTGGACGATTTGATAGGCCATCGCCAGCCCGAGGCCCACGCCCTGCTGTTCATAGGTGCGGCGCTCGAACTGAACATTTGCGCCGATACGCCGAATCTGGTCGGGCGTCATCCCCCGGCCGCGGTCGCGGATAGTGATGAGATAGACCGGTGGCTCGGCGCGGCCCGTCAGCGTGACGGGTGTTCCCGGCTCGGAGAACTTGAAGGCGTTTTCGAGCAGGACGGTGATGAGCCGCTCGAAATGCTCGCCGACAATGGCCGCGCTTCCCAACTGCACATCCAGGTGCAAATCGGCCTTGCGCCCCGCCAGCTCGGCCTGTCCTTCGGCGGTGTGGCGCAGCGCCAGCCCAAGCGGCATCTCGTCGCCCACCTCGCGCAGCGCCGCGATCAACTCGGGATTGGTCGAAATCAGGCGCAGTTGCGCGTAAGCGACGTACCGTTCGATCAGATGGTGCAGGCGCATGGACGAGCGTTCGACCTGGCCGAGCATATCGCGCATGGCATCGCTGTTGAGCGTATCCACCCCGTCTCGGGCCATCGTCAGATAGCCGAGCATGCTGGTGAGCGGGGTACGCAGTTCATGTGGCAGCGTGAGGTTGATGTACTCGCGCAGCGCTTCGAGGTCGGTGGCACGCGAAACGGCAATTTGCTGATAGCGGGCGATGCGAGTGGCCACCACATCGAGCAGTTCGCGCGAGCTGAACGGCTTGGTCAGATAATCATCCGCCCCCAGCGTCATGCCCTGGCGGAAGTCCTCACGCGTGCTGCGCGCGGTGATGAAGATGAACGGGGTGCTGGAGGCCTGCGGCGCGTTATTGAGGGCCAACTTCACGCCATAGCCATCGAGACCAGGCAGCATAATGTCGCACAAAATCAGGTCGGGCGTCTCGGCCTGAGCCATCTCCAGCCCGCTGATGCCGTTGTTGGCTTTGAGCACCGAATAGCCGGCGAATTCGAGCACATCCGTCACCGTGTCGCGGATGGCTGTGTCGTCCTCGATCACCAGAATGCGCGTCATGCCGGGGTATCCTGCGCGGCGGCCAGCGGCAGGCGAACGGTGAAAATGGTTCCCTGGCCTTCCTCGCTCTCGAAGCTGATTTCACCTTGATGCAGGTCAATCGCATTACGTGTGATCGCCAGGCCCAGGCCAGTTCCGGAAATGCCGCCAGTGTTCGCGCCCCGGAAGAATGGCTCGAACACATGCTTGCGCTCGATAACGGGTATGCCGATGCCGCGATCACGCACGCGCAGTACGGCCATGCCGCCGTCGCTGGATAACTCCACGTCAATCGGTTGGGGGGGCGTCGAGTATTTCGCCGCGTTGGTAAGCAGGTTGAGCACAATCTGGCGCAGCATCGGCCGATCACCCATGACCACGATGGGCTGTTCGGGCAGGTGGCAAACGTAGCGGTGGCGTGGCTCGGCGCTTAACTCGCTGATCAGGCCGCGCACCAGTTCGATGAGGTCTACGGGCTGGGGCGAAAACTGCAGCCAGATCGTATCCGTGCGGTCGTAGTGCAGCACATCATCCACCAGCGCGGAGATCTGGCGGGCGGCCAGTTCGATTTTATCGAGGCGCTCGGCGCGCTGTTCCGGGGTCAGGCTGCTGTCGGCCATCTTGAGAAAGTCAGACAGCGTCAGGATGGTGGTCAACGGGGTGCGCAGTTCGTGGCTGGTCATCGAAACGAAGCGCGATTTCAGTTCGCGGGCTTCGCGCTCCTGTTCGAGCGCCGCGCGCAGGGCCGTTTCGGTTTGCTTGCGGAAGGTGATATCCGTCTCCATCGCCACGAAATTGGTGAGCGTGCCCGCCTCGTTCACAATCGGCTGAACCTCGATGGCGATCCAGTAGGTTTGGCCGCCCTTGGTGTAGTTGATGATTTCTGCCTCGAATCCCTGCCCGGCCATCAACCGTTCGTTCATGTAACGAATGGTCTCAGGGTCGGACTCCTTGCCCTGCAACAAGTCGCCCGGTCTCTTCCCTTTCGCCTCCTCCAGCGTATAGCCCGTGCTGGTGACAAAGGCATTGTTCACCCACTCGATATTCCCGTTCGCGTCCGCCACGACCACCATATTCCGCGTGCGGCTGGCGACCGCCGACAGCGTTTGCAGGTTGCGGTTGGCTTCCACCAGCGCCTTGGTGGCGGCCTCGCGCTGGGCGGTCAGGCGCGCCGTATTGAAGGCGGCGACAGCGGCGAGGCAAACGAACGCGACGGCCGACAGGCCCAGGACGGTGATGACGCGGCGCGTGGTTTCGAGCGTGTTGTTGGCCGCTTCGTTCAGAGCCGCACCTTGCAGCCGCCGGTTGATTTCGCCGTCGGCCACCAGCCGGTTGTAGCCCAGCTCCAGCGCCTGAAGCTGCTGAATGGCCGCAGCGTACTGTTCCCGGCTGGCGGCAGCAGGGCTGGCCATGATCTGCGTGATCAGCGGCTCAACTTCTGCCTGCCAGCGGTCGCGCAGTTCCAGGCTGATTTCATACAGCCGTTCGCTGCCCAGCGTGAAAACCTGATAGGGCAGGCTGGCTTCCTGTACGCGCTGGCCAACAAATCCGCGCAGCAGGCTTATTTGCTCCGCCGTTGCGTCGTCGCGTTCCAGCAAACCGGTCAGGCGCAGGATTTCTCGCTGGGCCTGCGACAGCGCGCGCATGTTGGAATTGACGATGTTCTGGCTGCGCTCTACGCCTTGGCTGAGATCCTGCATTTGCACCAGGATCAGCGCGGCCAGCAGGATAGTGCTGACCAGTACTGTCACGGCCAGCGCGCCAAGCGCAAAGCTGACCCAGATCGAACGTGGTTGGCGCGGCAGGCCCGGTGCGCCGTTCGTCATCGCGCGTCACCCGGCCCGAATCAGGTACAACTGCCAGATCGAGCGAGGTTCGAACGTCGCCCGGCTGAGTGGCAGCAGGCCGAACGGGTAGATGATGCGCAGCGGCCCGTAGTGTTCGACGGACATCCGCTCGCCATCGGCGCGGGTGGCGATCAGCACCGGGTAGCTGGCGGCGTCGGCCACCGGAATCTCCACTGCGTAATCGTTCAGCGCGGTCATCGTCAGCACCCGTGCGCCAGCCTCAACCTGCGCGGCTTCAAGCAGCCTGAGCAGCAGCACGCCCTGAAAAACGACCGTTCGCCCTTCGGCGATCTGGTCATCCACCTGCATTTCGACCAGCCCCAGCGCTTCCAGCGTGGCCATGTCCAGTTCAAGCACGCCATCACCACCAGCAGCCGGGCCCAGCCGGCCACTTATCGTCAGCACGACGTCACCCTGCGGTCTGGGAATCACGTCGCCTGGCGCGATGGCCGGATCGCTGATCGTGCGGTAGAGGATTTGCCCGGTGACAGCCAGACTACCGTTGGCGCAACCCGCCAGACCTGCCGTTAGCAGCAGGGCGGTAGCCAACAGGAACAGCCTCGTTCGGGAAACGCGCAGCACTCGCTTCATGCTACCAATGTAGTCTCGCAAGGCCGTTATCCGCAACGCGCCGATTGTGAAAAATCCGCAAATAAAGTCAGCGCGCTGCAACCGCGCCCTTCACCCCCTCGCCGCGTGCGGTGAGAGGGGGTGAGGTGTACATTGCCTTCG
>JAEURB010000352.1 GCA_016788435.1 Anaerolineae bacterium
CTCCTCGCGCTCGGACTGATGATCGGCGTCCACATCAATGATCACATTGGCGACGGGTTCGCCCCACTGCCCCCACCAGATGGTATTGTCGCCCTGGAAGATCTCGATGTTGTAGCGCCCGCCGGCAATCCGCAGCGTGGCCGGGCCATAAGCGCCTTCTTCAAACGTATTTGGGGCCGTGAAATCGTAGTGGGCGATCTCTTCGCCACGTTCGGCGGTTTGCAGCGGGCCAGCCGGTTGACAAGCCCCTGCCAGCAGCGCCACGCTCATCCCCGCTCCCAGCAGCCATGTGGTTTTCAGCATCATATGTCCTCGGATGAGCGCAGAAACCAGTCAACGTGCAGGGAGCGCCTGTGAGCACTCCATCGCCTGCCACCAGAACCCGTGGAGGACGAGGCGGCCTGCGGCCTGTTCCATTTTCCACATTGCACTTGATGCTATCACACAATCACCCTGCGGCTGGCGGTGAGGCTTGCTTCAGCAGCGCGGCCGCCAGATCGAGCACCTCGCGCTGGACGATGGGCCAGCTCGGACTTTCATCGTCGTTAATCAGGTGTTCTCCGGCAACCTCGACGTAGCGGGGAGGCGTGGGCAGCGCCATGATCAGCTTACGTGTGAGGGCGGGCGTCACCAGTTTATCCTGCGAGCCTTGCAGCACGAGCGTTTTCGAGCGTATTTCCGGGGCGCGCTGGTGGCCGGCTTGCCCCGCCCGCCGAGCCTGATTGAACAGCCGGGTGGGCAGCGAGAATTGAAGGATCGCCTGCTGCATCGCTGGATCATCGAGATCCGCGCCGGGCAGGAAGGTCGCCAGGCCACGCCGCGTCTCCGGGTCGTTGAAATCCAGTTCGTGCAGTGAAAACACCCGGATATTGCGGGCGAAATAGTGCAGGATGGGCAGCGTTCTCCACAGCCAGACGTCCACCGTCCAGAACGGGGCCAGCAGGGCCAGCCCGTCTGGCTGGAGTTCGGCGGCCAGTTGCAGCGCCAGCCCGCCGCCCAGCGAGTGACCCACAAGCAGCGTGCGCGGATGGCGCTGTTGCAGCTCACTCAACGCGGCGCGAATGACTGCGGCCCAGTCCTCCATCCGGCGGTCGGGAAGCGTCGTGACTTCTTTGCCGAAGCCGGGCAGCAGCGGGCTGCACGTCTGCCAACCCTGCGCGTTGAGCGCGGCGGCCAGCGGACGCATATCTCTGGGCGTACCCATGAAACCGTGCACGAGCAGCGCGCCGCCCGCAGAACCGGGAAGATCAAATGGCTCGTGCCTGGGGCTGTCGAAGGCGTGCGTGAGCAGACCGGCTGGGTCGGGATCGGACATCAGGCGTTCACCGTGTGAAAAGTGCAGTCAACACAGGAGGCACAGGGCAAGCCAAAGTATACCCGCCAGCGGGTTGCACGCACGGACAGAGCCAAGGCTGTTGCAAAGTCAGGCAAGTAGCCCCAACAAGGTGGCTTCAGCCCCTTGTTTGAGGCGGCAACGGGCTGAAGCCCGCTGTTGCGTTCCTCTTTCCCCTATGACTTTGCAACAGCCCTGCGGACAGAGCGCGGCGGACTGGTGCGCGCCTGCTTCAGATACGCTATAAACGTAGGCGGCGCCGCGTTGTGCTTCGGCTCTCAGGGAGGAGGCCGAAGGGTTCACACGCGGCGCCACTTGGATGACGCAGTGCCAGAACGATACGCGACAACAGCCCTTCACCCCTGTACCGCAACCTCACCCCCGGCCCCACTCCATTCTGGCGAGGGGAGAAAGATCGTGCTGTGGACGCCCCTCGCCGGAACGGTGAGGGGGTTGGGGGTGAGGTTTGGGCGCGTTTGCGAGCGCGCCCGGTTCTACTTGCCGAACGCCTTGTTCGAGCTGAACAGGCGCACCGCATAGATCAGGATCAGCGCACCGGCCACGCCGACGATCAGATTGCCGACCAGCCAGATATCACCGATGCCCTGCAGGTTGAAGAGGCGGAAGATCAGGCTGCCGAGGATGCCGCCGCCAATGCCGAGCAGAATGTTATTGAGCGCGCCATAGCCACGGCCGCGCATCATCCGGCCGGTCAGCCAGCCAACCAGCGCCCAGATCAGGACGGGGACGATCAGGCCGAGAAGCAGGTTCACGGCTGACGGGAGAATGACCAGCAGGCCGATACCCGCGAGAATGAGGATGACGATTACCCACATGGGATTTCCACTCCTTGCTTTGTGCGATACAGCTTTGTATACGCAACAAACAACGAGGGGGTTGCAGGGGTTTCAGAGAGCAGGTGGAAGCTGGAGAACATCCTGCGCGGCCTGGCGCATACTGCGCGGCGAAACCGGCTTGTAGAGGATGCGGTCGCCTGCGCGCAGCGGCAGGTTGGCCCAGGAATGATGCGCGGTGATGATCAGCACACGGGTGCGCGCGAGATGGGGGGCGCGGTAGATGTGGGAGAGGACTTCGGTTCCCGGCACGCCGGGCAGCAGCATATCGAGGACGACGAGATCCGGCGCATCGTGACTGAGCACCCGGATCGCCTCATCACCTGAGGCGGCCTCATAGAGTGACAGCCCCAAGACTTCCAGCACCTGCTGGTAGACGAAGCGGGTGGCCGCATCGTCGTCCACAATCAACACGCGCAGAGCCGTCGTGTCCATTCACCCCGCTTCCCAATCGGGCGACTGTTGCCAAGCCTATTGTACTGCGCTGCACCTGTGCCCGGCGAATAATGCGCTGCCCAGGGCTGTTGCAAAGTCAGGCAAGTAGCCCCAACAAGGTGGCTTTAGCCCCTTGCGTGAGGAGGCAACGGGCTGAAGCCC
>JAEURB010000420.1 GCA_016788435.1 Anaerolineae bacterium
CTCGTCGTGCGTCAAGCGGGTGACAGCCCCGCTGTGCAGGTCGCGCAGGTAAAGCTGCCAGAAGCCGCTTTCGTCGCTGACGTAACTGAGCCAGCGCCCATCTGGCGAGAACTCGGGCTGGAAGACCGAAACATCGTCACCGCCCGCCAGCGTCTCTTTTCCGGCCACATACGGCATGCCCTGCGCGTCCCGGCTGAGGGTGAGGAGCCACAGCTCCGTGCCATCCCACGGCATCTGCGGCTGATTCCAGGCGATACAGGCCAGCCGGTCACCCTGCGGATGCCAGGCGGGCTGCATGACAAAATCAGCGCCGTAGGCCAGCTTGCGCGGGAACTCGCGGCCGGCAATGTCCACCAACACGAGGCCGTCCACGCCCTCGGCACTGTGGACGAAGGCGACGTGCTGCCCATCGGGCGAGATGCGCGGGGCGGCCGCTGAGCCAAACGGGGGCGTAATGGGCCGGGCGCGCCCGCCGGCCAGCGATTGAATATAGAGGCGGCTGCCGCTGCCGGTGAACACCAGCGTTTCGTCCTGTACGGTGTATTCACCGCCGCCGTAGCCAATGCGGCCGCGCACTGTCATATCCCGTTCGGTCAGTTCACGCGGGGCATCGCCGGCTCGCTGCATGACCAGCGTCGTTTGCCCGGCCCGGCTCTCCAGCCAGACCAGCGTTTGGCCACTTTCCGCGAACTGCACGTCGAGCAGGCGGTTAGCGCCCGCCATCCCCTTGGGCGACAGCGGACTATCCCACGTTCCATAGGCACGCTTGGTTTTCATAGGCTCTCCTTGAGGTACAGGCGAATGATACAAAGAAAACGCCCCGCCGGGGTTGGCGGGGCGCGGAAACGGTTGCGTGAGGCGGGAAAATAATCCTCTTCCGAGAAGCCACTCTAGGGTGCGCCTCACGCGTATCATCTTGTCACGGCGTATTCTAATGACCGCGATCCCGCACCGTCAACCTCTGCGGACAAATCACATTGATTGTTCGTTCCTTCATTATCGGTAATCTGTTCCAGGCCCGGCCGCGCTCAGGTGATCTTTCCGCTTGAAACGGGCGATAGAATGGCTACTTAAACGTTACAGCGCCATCCACTAAGTTGCTCAATAGTTTCTGAAGAATTGTCATCTTACGTATTCCGGCGATTCTGGTACTAGTAGCCGCGCTTGAATTGATACAACCTGCACAAGGCCTCCTGAAAATGAAGCGGTGACGGGCTGTCTGGCCCGCCACCGCGACGTGCGAGGTTTGGTTCACTGGCGTTCAGGCGTTGGCGCCAGCCATCACCTGCGCGGCCGGAGAATTAACCGACTGAACCGCCGAGAGCGCCAATTGGCTCAACGGGGGGTACTCGCGCGAGACGATTTCGACGACGGTTCCCTCTTCTGCCCAGTAGTAGAGCTGCTCGGCTTGGTCATTCTGCGACATGACGCAGCCGTAAGTGAATGGCCGGCCGACCGTGCCGTTACCCATGTAGGTGCCACCGGGCAGCAGTACCGCGCCGTGGAAACCATTGACCAGCCCGGGCACCGTTTCATAGATACCCATGAACCAGTACATCTCCCACGTTCCGCAGGTGGTGTCGCCGCACATCTCGATGCTGCCACCGGTGGCTTCTTCAGCGTGGCTGATGATTTGATAGACGCCAGGCGACGTGGGTGCACGATCCATGCCGGACGAAATCAGCCAGTTGAAAACGAGCTGGCCATTTTCGAAGGCCCACAACTGCTGCGTTTCGAGGTCCACCACAATCCGCTTGCTGGGGACGGGATCGAGCGGCAGCACCAGGTCTGGCGATGGCACGTTGACCGTCTCGCCGGCGTAGATCGGCACTTCCCAGTCACGGGCGGGGTTGGCGCGCTGAACTAGATAAAACGGCACGCCCGCTTCACGCGCAATCGAATAGCCGGTATCGCCGCGCACGACTTCGTGGGTGCCGGAACGGTAGCGAACGCGCAGAGTAACCTCGCTCTGCCCCGCCGCAATCGCCGTACGCATCTTTTCAATGGCATCGGTCGGTTCAAGGAAGCGAAGCGAGTTCTGGGCGGCCAACTGCGCCGACTGGTCGTTCAGGTAACGGGCGAATGGCTCCTCGCGCAGGGTCAGGCTTTCCGTCCCGGCTTCCAGCCAATCGGTCACGGTGGCCGGATCGGCCATCCACGCCAGTTGTTCGTTGGTGAACGGGTCGTAGCCGCGAATCAGGAAGGTGCGCGTGCCCAGGGCGCGGGCGGCCGCGAGATACGGTGACGGGTCGGCGACATCAGGCATGGCTGGCGTCATCGTGAGCGCGAACTGCCGCTTGTCGGCCACGTCGGTCACGGCGGCTTTCAGCGCTTCCATCGTGCCAGCGACATCCATGTAGCGCCCGGCGCTGCCCGGCACACCGACGATTTGCTCGTCCTGCCACGTATATCCGGCGTTGAAGGGGACAATCTTGACGGATTCGGACATATTGAGGAGCAGGGTCTGCGCCGTCAGTTCGTCCACGCTGACGACCGGGGTGACGTTCCAGCCGAACGGCATGCCGCCTAACCCGGCTGTGCGCGCTTGCTGGGCCGTCGCCACTGCGTCGAGGCGCAGGCCAAACTCAGACGGCGTCACATCCCAGGCCCGGTCTTCATCCGTCAGCCTGATGCGCACAGTACCGTCCCACTCACGCTGGAGTGCGGCAGCGGCCTCCGCCTCGGTGAGGTCGCCCACGTTGATGCCGAGCGCCCACACGTTGGGGAAGATGCGGTTCTGCGTGACGTGCAGGATGAGATAGAGGCCAGCCACCCCAACCACAAGGGCGACGATGGCCAGCAGATAGCGACGGTCGCGGCGCACATGCCAGAGGGTATCGCGCAGGGCTAGCCCGGCCACCATCCCGCCAGCCGCCAACCGCCCCGGCCGTGGCTTCAGACGCGGCGAGTCGTCAGATCTCGAAGTCGCAGTTTTTCGTTCCAGCGTGGGCTGCGCGGGCAGCGGCGTGCCAGCTTCTGGCGGCCGTTTCGACGGAGTTGCCATCGGTGCGCGGCGCTGCTGGCGCGCGGCGGCCCGTTCGCGTGCTTTGCCGGGGGATTTACGATTGGGCTGATAAACGTCCATTGGTCGAAAGCCCGTCAAACCTGAGCGATACGTTCTATGAGCCTTATTCTAATGCAAATCCGCCCATTGCGGGGAAAATTCACCGCTTACTCAGCGAGGGAAGTCCTCGCGGGGTGGCGAGAACACTTCGATGAGCGTCACATCGGTAATCGCTCGCGCGCTGTGTGGCAGACCGCCGGGCACCGAATAGCTGTCACCCGAGAGTACTTCACGGCTTTCATCGCCCATCGTGAACTGCAAGCGCCCGGCGATGACATAGCCCACCTGGTCGTTATGGTGCGAATGCTCGGCCACTTCCGCGCCGCGCTCCAGGAAGAACTCCACCAGCATCAGGCGGCCGGTTGTGCCCAGCACGCGCCGGTGAACGCCAGGGCGCATTTCGTCCTGGGGCGCCTCGCGGGAGAAGCGATAGTTTCCGTCAGCGGCCATTTTCACCCTTTCCAGCGCGATTGCAGGCTGTATTATGCCAAACTGTTCGCACGTTTGTCGAAGAACGAACCTCGCGCGGCACGGCGCAGAACCATTCTGGCGCGGCCCATTCGATTGCACACCAAAGCAGGCACCATGCTCAATTCTGGCGGAAAACCCGTCATCTATGAAATCAACACGGCCGTTTGGCTGAACAGCCTGTCGGCGCAAGCGGGGCGTCCTGTCACGCTGGCCGATGTACCAGAAGTTGTGATTGATGCGCTGGCCGCGCCGGGTATCACCATGATTTGGTTGATGGGCGTGTGGGAGCGCAGCGCCTTCAGCCGCCAGCACGCGCTGAAGTACAAGCACGAATATCTCGGCGCGCTGCCGGACATGACCGACGAGGATGTGATCGGCTCGGCCTACTCGATTCGGGCCTATGAGGTGGCGGCGGCGTTCGGCGGGCGGGAAGCTTTGGCCGTGTTCAGGCGGCAGTTGCAGGCGCGCGGGCTGAAGCTGATGCTCGACTACGTGCCGAATCACGTCGGGCCGGATCATGCCTGGGCGGACGAGCCGGGCTTCACCGTACGTGGCAAGGCCGCCGATGCCGAGCAGCGGCCGGGGGATTTCTTCCTGCATCGCACGAAGACCGGGCGCAGAATCGTGCTGGCTCATGGCCGCGACCCGTATTATCCGGGCTGGGCCGATACCGTACAGCTCAACGCATTCAACCCCGCCCTGCGCGCTGAAATCACCCGCACGCTGCTTGATATCGCCAGCCAGTGCGACGGTGTGCGCTGTGACATGGCGATGCTGTTCCTGAACGACATCTTCGCCCGTACGTGGGCAGGCTTCGTCAAACAGAAGCCGGGCCGGGAGTTCTGGGCCGAGGTGATCCCGGCTATCCGCGCTGAACACCCAGGCTTCATGTTCCTGGCCGAAGTCTACTGGGGCAAAGAGGCCGAACTGCTGGCGTTGGGTTTTGACAGCGTGTATGACAAGGTCTTTTACGACCGGCTGGTGAAGGGGGAAATTGCCGAACTGCGCACGCATCTGAATGCGCCGCTGGCGTATCAGCAGCATGTGATGCGCTTCGTCGAAAACCATGACGAACCCCGCGCTTTCGCGGCGTTCGGGCCGCAGCGCAGTTACCCGATAGCAACCATTCTGCTGACCGTGCCGGGCGGCGTGCTGCTGCACGAGGGCCAGTTCATCAGCCGCCGGGCCAAGCTGCCCGTGCAGATCACGCGCGCGCCGGAAGAGCCGGTGAGCGCCGACTTGCTCGCCCACTACCTGCGGCTGCTGCAGGAAACGGCCAGCCCGGTCTATCAACAGGGTGAATTCACCCTGTTCAGCTTCCTGCCACGCAGCGCCAACAAAGCGGCGAACGCCAGCCTGCTGGCTTATGGCTGGCGGCTGGCTGATGAGTACCGCCTGGTCATCGCTAATCTGGGGAGCCACCCTGCTGACGCCATCGTGGATTTGTCGCCGTGGGTTGGGGCGAGTGGGCGCGAATGGCGGCTGACCGACATCTTCGACGGGGCCGATCACTCAGCCCGCGAGGCGGACTTGGCGCACGAAGGCCTACGCGTGTCGCTCCAGGCCTATGCGTCGCATATTTACCGCTTCGAACCTCTAGACTGACCGGTGAAATAGTCCCTCCCGATGAGCGCGCCGCCCGTCATCCTGCCCCCCATCCCGCGCCGGTGGCAGCGCCTGCTGACGATTGGCGGAGGGCTGGCCGTCTTCCTGTGGCTGCGCCTCGAAGATCATGGTGTCATCACAGCGCTGATCATGGGTTTGATCGCCGCTACGCTCATTTTCATCAACTGGCTGTGGCCGCACCTCTCCGGCCGCCCTCACACACCGCGCAAGCTGATCATCTTTGCCGCCGCGTGTGGCGCAGGGCTGGGGCTGCTGACCGCGCTGGCTTCAGCCTTTCTGATGCTCCTCAAAAACGGCTTTCACGGCCATCTCAATCCCGATTACCCGGCTGGTCTGCTGCTCGATACGCTGGGGCGTGCGCCGGCGTGGGCGCTGGCGGGGGCGCTGTTGGCAGTGGCGGCTGCATTAGCCGCGCTAGCGGCGCGCAACCGCTAGTCCGAATCGTCGGAGGCCAGTGGCAGCCGCGCCTGCGGGGACGCTGGAAGCGGGTTGGCGGCCGGTTTCGCGGCGGGCCGCGCCGCGTGCTTGCTCAACTCCTTGATCCAGCGCTGGGTTTCGGCCCGGCGCTTGTCGTGCAGTTGTTCGAAGCGGGTATCGGCGCGGGCCAGACAGTTAGCGGCATTGACGAGGTCGCCCTGGTAGTAGTAGCTGAGGGCCAGCCAGAACAGCGTTTCCGCCCGGTCAGGCTGCACATAAGAGGCGGCGAGGAAGTGCTGAACCGCGCCAGCGTAATTCTTATCGCGGCGAAAGGCAATCATGCCCAGCCCGAAGTGCGCGAGCATCTCGTGTGGGAACAGGCGCAGCGCCTCGTGAAAGTCCGCCTCGGCCTGCGGGTACTCAGCCTCCTCCACATGCACCAGGCCGCGCGCGGCGATGTACTCCGAACCCGACGGCAGCATTTCGACCGCTTCGTTGAGCAGGTCGTGCGCACGGTCGAAATCGCGCCGGGCGAGCGGCTCCAGCGCACGCTGATAGGCTTCGTCGGCCTCGTAGCGGCTTACCCCGAAGCGCTGACCAAAGGATGGCATTCTTCTCTCCACAGGATTGCGCTGTGATTGTACCGCGAAAGAAACCTCACCCCCCGGCCCTGGCAGGGGTAGGCTTTTGTGATTGAACTGCAACCTCACCCCCAACCCCCTCTCCGCACGCGGAGAGGGGGCATTCACGACATGCGTCCGAATGTTCGCAACCGGGAAAGCGCACGGCGGTGCGGGCGGATGCAGCGTTATTAGCGAACCTGTGAAAGAGCGGACAAGCGGACAGAATCAAAAGAGCAGGACAGGACACTGAGAGAAGGAGAAACGGGACAGCAGGACAGAAATCCGGACAAATGGCGCACGACAGGCTCGTTTGGCGGGCGGCCCGGCCATACGGCAGCCTTCATCATAGACCAGGTGCGCCGGTTTGGGGCGACTGGATGGTGGATCAGATGGACGCAAAACGGACAGTGGGATACGGGGCAACGGGTGACAGAAAGGTGCTGCGAGAGGGCTGCAGACCACAGGAAGCTATGCGAAACTCAGGTTAATCAGAATGCGCAGGTTACACCCGGGCATCCAGCAGGCTGTGGAAAAGGCCCGCTAGCGCATCAGGCTCGAACGGCTTGACGAGAAAAACCGTCGCGCCCGCCTCTTTAGCCTCGGTTTCGATATCCATGCCGCTGGCCATAACAACCGGCAGCTTCTGGGTGGCTGGTTCGGCGCGCAGGCGGCGGATGACCTCGATGCCGTTCATATCAATTAGCCGGTAGTCCATCAGCAGCAAGTCCGGCTGCTGCTCGGTGATCGCGCCGGGCACCTCGGCGCCGCGCTGAACTGAGCACACGCGAAAGCCATCCATCTCCAGCAACGTTTGCAGGAGGCGGGCGGTCGTGTGGTCGTCTTCCACGATCAGAATTGTGGGCATAACCCGGCCGTTCCGTTCAGAACTCTGCGGTTAAGTTACGCAGATCATCCGGTTCGGGAGAGTGTAGCGGCTGAGACGCGGAATGTCTATGGACTCACACGGGAGGCTAATAGAACGATACAGAGCGGGGATACTTCGCTGGGAGCAAGGTATCCCCGTTCAACCTTAGGGTTGAGCCATCTCCTGCGGCTTGTGCGCCGTTCGTTTCCGCGCTGGCGGATGCTTGCCCGGCGCTTTGTGTGGGGGATGAAGAGGCTCCAGCGCCGCCTCCAACGCATCCTCGACCGTCGTCAGCAGGACGAAGGTGAGCTGCTGGCGCACATCGTCCGGCAGGTCGTCGAGGTCGTTCTCGTTCTTCCTCGGAATGAGCACGGTCGTCACGCCCAGGCGATGCGCCGCGAGCACCTTGTCCTTGATGCCGCCCACCGGCAGCACCTGCCCGCGCAGC
>JAEURB010000446.1 GCA_016788435.1 Anaerolineae bacterium
GCCAGAAAGTGCCGCAATCCCTTCCAGCCCACCTGCATTCCCGTGATCATCGCTTATTGCCCTGCCAGCCCGCTGTAGCTCGTACCCTCCACAAAATAGCGCTGGAAGGTGAAAAAGACGATAGCCAGCGGAACGGTGGTGATAACCGCGCCGGCCAGGAACTGGTGCCAGCGCAGGGTTTCGCCGCTTGCGCCGCGCAGCGTGGCCAGGCCAAGCGTCAGCGTATACAACTGTGGGTTGCCGCCGATGATGATCAGTGCATCCATGAAGTTGTTCCACTGGCCCTGAAAACTGAAGATGGCCAGCGCAGTCAGGGCAGGTGTCGCCAGTGGCAGCACCACGCGGAAAAAGATCACGAAGCGGTTGGCTCCGTCCACCATGGCCGCCTCTTCAATCTCGACCGGCACAGTGTCGAAGAACTGCTTCATCAGGAAGATGCCGAAGGCATCGGCCGCCAGTGGGATGATCAGGCCCTGATACGTATTCAGGATGCCGAGCTGCTGCAGGATGATGAAACGCGGAATCAGCAGTACGACGCCCGGAATCATCAGCGTGCCGAGGATGATGAAGAAGATGGCCCGGTTACCCGGGAACTTGATGCGCGACAGCGCGTAGCCGGCGATTGAGTCGAGAATAACGTGCAGGATGGTTATGGACACCGCGAAGATCACGCTGTTGGTGAACCACAATCCGATGTTGGCTGCGAATACCTCCTCGTAGCCATCCAGTGTCGGGTTGAACGTCAGCGTGCTCGACGTTGCATCGGCCGGTAGCACGCGGCCATCCTGCACGCAGTCAATGCCAAACGGCGGAACCGGGATGATGGCAGCTGGGTTCTGATTGATCGCTGGCAGGCACTTGAACGAATTGGCGACCGTGAAGACGAACGGCATCACCTCGATCAGCGCCACGATGATCAGGATCGCGATCCCGGCTATACCCAGGACGCGGCCGGCTGTGCGGCGGGCCGAACGTGGTGGAGACTCCATAGCGGCGGTTGTCATAATGGCCCTCCGCTACATTTTGGCGCGCTCGCCCACGAGGCGGCGCTGCACGATAGTGAAGATGAAGATAATGATGAACAACACGACGGCGGTAGCCGAGGCCAGCCCCATGCGCGCATCGGTGAACGCGCTGGAGTAGACGAGATAGGCGATGGTGAGCGTGGTATTGGCTGGGCCGCCGTTGGTGATGACGAAAACCTGGTCAAAGACCTGGAAGGACCCGATCAGGCCGATTGTGACCACGAAAAACGTGGTGCCGCGCAGCAGCGGAACCGTGATTTTGCGAAAGATCTGCCAGCCGGATGCGCCGTCCACAATGGCGGCTTCGTAGACCTGGCCGGGGATGCTCTGCAGGGCGGCCAGATAGATGATCATCATCGTGCCAATGGTCGTCCATACGTTCAGCATCATGATCATGAACATGGTCACGCTGGGGCCGCTGATCCAGTCCCAGAGTGTCAGGCTGGCGACCTGGAAGCTTGCCCAATCGCCGACCGTACGCCGTGTGACGCCGAATACGCCCAGCAAGAGATGAATGAGGCCGTTCGGATTGTTCAGCCAGTTCACATAGTCATAACTGGGAAAGATGGCCCCTATAAATTGATTGATCAGGCCTGATGTGGTGAACATCCACATAAAGATGAGCGAAATGACCACCGATGACGTGATGGAAGGAAAGTAGTAGGCGGTTCGATAGAACCCTTTGCGTTTCAGCCACTTCTGATTGAGGATGACCGCCAATCCCAGCGCCGCCGCTGTCTGCACAGGCACGACGCCGAGGACATAGTAGATGGTGTTCTTGAGCGACGTGTAGAAATTGCGCTGCCGCGTGCCTTCCTGAATCAACAGCCGCTGGTAGTTCTGGAGGCCCACGAATTCGTAGGCGCCATTCGGATTGTCCTCGGAAATCGCACCGCGGCTGAGCGGGGTGATACCATCCCAGTTCGTCAAGCTGATGACGAACGCAAATCCCAGCGGGACGATCATGAAGAGCAGCAGCACGAGGACGGCCGGCGTGACAAATGTCAGGCCCGCAATCGAGTCCTGGCGTTTGCGGCTGGCCATCGTAGCGGCGGGTTTCTCGCCGGTCATCAGCGAAGGCGAAGGGGGCGCTTCCGTGGCCATAGACGACGCCTTTCTACCAACAGCGGGATGTGTTTACCCTGGCACCATCACTTCATGATATGGCGTGGCCGCCGGATGTTCCGGCGGCCACGCTTGAATCGGGTTTGTTACTCGTTGGCCAGCTCGTCAGACACGGCGACGGCCTGGTTGATGACATCCTCGGCCAGCAGTGTGCCTTCGAACGCCAGCGCGATGCCGCTGTTCAGTTCGTCGCGGAACGTCCCAAAGCCGGGGGGCGTGACCGGCGCAACGGCGTTCGCGCTGCCGTTGATGAAGGCCGGCGCCACATCGCCTACTGCCTCTACCCAGGCGTCGGCAGCCGCGACGCGCGGCGGCATCCCGCCGAAGCCTTCCGACGCCGTTCGCATTGCGCCGTCTTCACCGGTGAGGAAGTTCACGAAGCGCCACGTTTGCTCGGGGTGCGGATTTTCGGCGCCAACGCCCCAGCACTCGCTGAAGGTGAGCGTGCCTTCGCCAGCCGGGCCGGCAGGCAATTCAACCGCGCCCCAGTTCAGATCCGGGAACTGGTCGTTCAGGTAACCGATGATCCAGTTACCTTCCATCGTCATGGCCGCCTTGCCCTGGCCGAACGATTCACCGGGCCAACCCTGACCGAGATCAGACGACGAAGCCGACAGGCCGTCAAGGTGCAGGTTGATGTAGACGTCCATCGCCTGAACGGCGGCGTCATGGTTCGCGCCTTCGCTGCCGAAGACCCAGTTGCCTTCTTCATCGTAGAAGGTGCCGCCCGCCTGCACGTAGAAGGCGAACCAGCGGTCAATTTCAGCGTTCAGCGCCAGCGGAACTGTGCCCTCAGGCAGCGTGCCGCTGTCAACCAGCGCCTGGGCAGCCGCGCGCAGGTCATCCCACGTCCAGTCGGCGGTCGGGTAATCTACGCCAGCCGCGTCGAACAGATCCGTGTTGTACTCGAGCGCCAGGTTCGAGAAGTCCTTGGCCGGACACCACAGCGTGCCGTTCAGCGTGAATGTATTGCGCAGCGATTCGTAGATGCCTTCCGGGTTCTCGATGTTGTCATCACCGGCCGCCATCACGCCCGCGTTGACGTAGTTCGCCAGGTCGCTCTGTCCAACGTAGAAGGCCTGCGGATACGTGCCGCTGGCAAAGGCAGTCTGAAGCTGTGTGCCGTAGTCGGCACTAATCAGCAGTTCGACGTTGACATCCGGGTTGGCTTCCTCGAACGCCGCAATCGCCGCGTTCAGAGCTTCGTCTTCGGCCGGGCTGGAGCCATGGCCCCAGACGTTGATGGTGACCTGGTCTTGCGCCAGGGCGACGCTGGCCGTGACGAGCACGATCACCAGCAGCAACAGACTCAACAAACTGACCTTACGCATGGTGAATCACTCCTCTACCAACACTACCAAGCAACCAACGAATGCGTGGTTTCCGCCTTGCAGCGCCCCGTCACGCGGCCGGAGAGCCTTCGGGGTGGCCGACGGTAATCGTCCGCCGTTCGCCCCGATAGTGCACCGTGAATGAAACGCGCCTCCAGTGGACCGGCAGATTCGGGCGGGTTACAAGCTCGCCCGCCGGGCTGATGTGCAGCCCGCAGAAACCGAGGACAATTGCCTGCCATACACCACCGCAAGCCGCAGCATGGATGCCATCGCGCGCGTTGCCCTTGTTGTCTTCGAGGTCAATGTGCGCCGCATGGTCGAATTCGTCATACGCCACACCGGTCATCCCCATGCGCGCCGCCTGCAGGGCGTGCATGGCCGGGCTGAGCGATGAGCCGTGGTCGGTTCGCGGGTAGTAGGTATTCCAGTTGTTGAGCATCACCGTGCGGCGGTCAAAGCCGGGCGGGACGTCGAACTGGTCGTCCAGCAGGGCCATCAGCGCCACGACATCGGCCTGCTTGATGACCTGTGACTGAATAGTGCGGGGGTGGCCGAGGATGGCCTGCACGCTGGTGATGCGCGGCTGGTAGGCCTGAACCGGAATGTACTCCATGTCGAAGAAGCCGGGGAACTGGACGTGAATGGCCTGCTCCGTATCAAACGGGATGTACATGCGCGTGATAATGTCGCGCCAGTGGGCCAGTCGCGCCGCGCTCAGGTCGAGCGCCGATTCCAGTCGAGCGGCATCGGCGGGGGCGCGCTGCTTCAGCCATCCCAACACATCGAGCGCCGTTTGCAGATGCCAAACGACCATCCGGTTGACAAATACGCTGTTGTCAATGTTCTCGTGGTATTCGTCCGGGCCGATTTGCTGGCTGATTTCATACCGGCTGCCTTTGTCTTCGGCCCGGCTGCCCCAGAAGACCGCCGTGTCGAGGATCAATTCCGCGCCGTGCTGCGTGAAGAACGCGTCGTCGCCGGTCCAGCGCCAATACTGATGGGCCGCGTAGGCGATATCGGTTGAAACGTGCTGCTCGTGGTCGCCCGTCCAGATGCGAATCCGGCTGCCGTCGGGCTGAACGTCGCTCCACTGCGGCGTTGTTTCCTCGCCGGTGTCGGTGCTCTCCCACGGGAACATCGCACCTTCGTAGCCGTTAGCCTGGGCCTTGTGGCGCGCGCCCGCCAGGTTGTGATAGCGGTACATCAGCAGGTTACGCGCCAGCTTCGGCTGGCTGAACGTGAAGACGGGCAGCACGAATAATTCGGTGTCCCAGAAGACGTGGCCCTTGTAACCAAAGCCGGACAGCGTCTTGGCCCCAATGCTCACGCGCTCGTCGTGGCGCGGTGCGGCGATCAGGATATGATAGGTTGTGAAGCGAATCGCCGCCTGCAAGGCATCGTCGCCTTCAATGACGATGTCGCTGTCGCGCCAATACGCCGCCCATTCCGCTTCGTGGGCAGCCAGCAGCGCGTCATAGCCGTCGGAAACGGCCCCCGAAAGCGCCGCGCCAGCGGCATCCAGCGGTTCATCCGTATCGCGGCTGGTGAAGACCGCCGTCAATTTGTCGAAGGTGGCCGCTTCCTCCTGCTTCAGCGTGAACTCGGCCACTGCGCCGGGCTGCGTAGGGTGGGGCAGGGGGGTAATCGCGCCAGGGCCAACCAGGCGAGACGCCATACCGAGGCGGTAGTGGCTTTGCAGTGTCTCGGCGGCCAGCCCGAAGCCGTGACCATTAGAATAGACTCGTGCCGGCGCAGTCCAATGCTGGCCCGTGCTGTTCATCACCTCGGCATCAAGGAACGCATGAAGCCGAACAGTCGGGCTGCCATCCACCGCCACAATTAGCACGCGCTGGGCCAGCAGGTGGTTGTCGTACAGGCTGGCGAAGCGTTCAAAGACCAGGCGCACGACTGCGCCAGTCGCGGCGCGAAACAGCACTTCCCGCCGCAGCACGCCACGCTTGATGTCGAGTGTTCGTTCGTAGCCGATCACGACGCCCTGCGGTGGGCGCATAAAGTCGCTGGTACTGGTGACAAGCTGGAAGGGTGTGCCATCAACCGTGATGGCGACGGGCAGCCAGTTCGGGGCGTTGGCCAGTTCCGGCACGAGCATGCCCGGCGCGTGGTCATAGATGCCGTGAATCAGTGTGGAGGCGATGCAGCCGGAATGGCCTTCCTCGAACGTGCCGCGTGTGCCGAGGTAACCGTTCCCGACCGTAAACAAGGTCTCGTAATGGTTGAGACGCGTGGAATTGAAGAACCCTTCGTTCAATTCCCACAAACGAGCCATGACGCGACCTCCCACGAGGGGATTGAACTGAGGGATGGGGTCGACAACCGCCAGCAAACCACACTGGGGAAACATACACCGGCCTCAAACGCTTCAGTTAAACGTTTAAGCTACTCGCAGCATATCCAGTTGGCGATGGTCAAGTCAAGATATATTGGGCAATTTGCCCAAGTTTCCGGTGAGCTTATGGGATGTGCGTATCAGCGTCAGGGCCCTGCGTGCAAGCGCCCTGACCGCAGCCCCAGGCGTGTGGCCGGGAAAGGGCGATTTTGGTCGGCAGAACCGGTATGTCAGACCAAACTAATTTCGGTCATCGCGTATTGGGTGCCGCCGGTTAATTTCGCCAGACTGCCGAGCGCGTGCCGGAACGTGGAGACTATTCCGTGCGGCAGAAGCGACTGTTCGACCCGTCCCAGCTCGAAGTACTCCCGCATGATGAGGCGTCCGCTGTGCTCGCCAGTGGCCTCGATGGTGAACAGGCCGATGTAGTTCTTCAGCGGAACGTGCTTCCCCTCGGTGCTGTAGGCGTAGCAATACGGCGGATTCCAGTAGACAACGGTTTCGGTAATCGTCAGCCCGCCCCTAAACGTTATGTGCCGCGCCGTGCCGATTGCGCTCGCGCCGGGGCCCACTGGATGAGGGTGCGTGACGCTGATCGCGTGAACCATCGGTATCCAGTCACCCATTGAGGCGTGGTCGGATACGCGTGCGAATACGGCGTCGGGCGAAAACTGAAAGTCAACCCAACCCTCAGTCTGCTGCCGTGCGCTGGTATGATGGGCGGGGTCAAAGAGGCACTGGCTGTCCATAATTCGCCTACCCATCCGGCCGATCAAAGATGATGTGGTAAAAAATGGTGCTTACTGGACGGCCCCGGTGTTCTGTTTCCGCCCGTGACAGACCTTGAATTTCTTGCCACTCCCGCACGGGCAGGGGTCGTTCCTTCCCGTGCGCGCCAGCCTTTCCTGCCACTGGCGGTCGCGGGCCGCGTACATGGCCATTACTTCCGATGGCGCGCGGTTCATGCGCAGGAGTTGAACCATCATCTCCATGGCTGGCCGGATGTGATGGAAGAACATCTTGTAGCCTTCGCACAGGTAATTCAGGCCCGGCTCACCATCTGACGTATTGATAAAGCGGTCTTTCGGGCATGCCCCGTGGCAGGCGAAGCGCACGTCGCACTCGCGGCAATAGCGGGGCAGGGTATCAAACTTGTCGCGCCCGAACTTCACCTGCTGGTCTGAGGCAACCAGCTCAATTAGGTGAGACTCGTGGATATTGCCGAGCTTGAAGGCTGGCTCGACAAAGTGGTCACAAGAATAGACGTCACCGTTGTGCTCCATCGCCAGCGCAGTGCCACACGTCTTCGAGAACACGCACAGGCCCGAGGGCTCGCCGTACCAGTTGGCGAGTGCGACATCGAACATCTGCACGTAGACGCTGGCAATGTCGTGGCGCACCCACTCCTCGAAGACCTCAATCAGGAACTGGCCATACTGTTGGGCTGAGATGGAACGGTCGGTGATAGCCGTGCCAAACGGGACGCCATTTTCGTGTAGTCGTTCGACAATCGGGATGAACTGGATGAAACGTGCCTTGCACTCGTCGCGCAGGAAGCGGTAAACCTCCAGCGGATGCTCGGCGTTGGAGTGGTTTAGTGTGACCAGTGCATTCCATTCCACGCCATGCTTCTGCAGGAACGACAGCCCCCGCATCACCCGGTCGAAGGTCGGCGCGCCGCCCTTATCTGTCCGGTAGGTATCGTGCATCGCGCGCGGGCCGTCTATGCTGATGCCTACCAGGAACTCGTTTTCCTTGAAGAATACAGCCCATTCGTCATCCAGCAGCGTGCCGTTGGTCTGGATAGTGTTGACGAGCCTCTGGCCAGGCCGCAGGTACCTCTTCGCGTAGTCAATCGAACGCCTGAAGAATGGCAGGCCCATCAGAGTCGGCTCGCCACCCTGCCACGCAATAACGACTTCCGGCGACTCGTGAGCTTCGACCAGTTGGCGCAGGTAATTCTCCAGCAGTTCGTCAGCCATTCTGAAGCGGCTGCCAGGATAGAGCAGTTCCTTCGCCAGAAAAAAGCAGTAGGCGCAATCCAGATTACAAGTTGCGCCGGTCGGCTTGACGAGCATATGGAAGGCTGGTGGCGCATTGGCCGGGCGGTCGGCAGGCAGCAGCGGTATGTTTGTGATCAGGTTCTGCATCAGGCTTTACTGTCCGTTTTTCCGGGCGTTTGGGACGTTGTTCCGCCTGTAGCGGCCGCATTACGCGCGCCCAGGCGTTTGGCCGTTGGCAACAGGATCAGGAGCATCACAATAGCAGCGACCAGCACGAACGGCAGCGTCATCGTACCTGAAAAGTTCTGGGCGCTCACCACAATCGCCGCCGACACATTGCGCTGCGCGGTTCCCAGCCCCATAACGCTGCTGACGCCCGGATTGCGTCCTCCGAGCAGTAATCCGATCAGCAGGCTGCCAACCACAAACAGCAGAAGCGCCAGGATGCCATTCGAGCCGATCAGGTCAATGATGGTCGAGATGTTAAGCCCAAGCCCGGTGATCAACAGGATGAGCAATGCCAGGCTGGAAATCCTGCTGAACATCGGCTGCCAATGGGACGATTCCTCGGCGGAATGGGAGCGTATCAGGAGTCCGAGCGCCAATGGAACGAGCATCAGCACGATCAGGGATTTGGCGATGTCCCACGGATTGACGGCCACGCCCGGCAGCAGCAGAGGCAGAACGAGCGGCAAGTAGACGATTGTGACGACCATCAGCAGCACCATCAGCCCGACGCCGAGGGCAATGTTTCCCTTGGCGCCCTGAACCAGCTTCGGCAAAAACGGCGCACCGGCAGCGGTCGCCAGCACGATCAGGCCAATTTGAAGGGGTTGTTCGAGCGGAATGACACGCGTGATGAGGTAAGCCAGCAGTGGCACCAGCACGAAGTTCGCCAGCAGCGCCAGCACCACCAGCTTGAGTTCTTTCAGTGGCGCGATGATCTGCTGCATAGTCAGGCTCATACCCATCGCCAGCATGCTGGAAACGATGAACAACAGCCCGGAAATCTGTGCGATAGCCGTGAAGAATTCTGCGCCCGTCATAGCTCTCCCTCCATCGGTGTATGCGTAAGCACCTCACCCCTGTCCATTCTACTGCGAATGGATAACAGGGGTGAGGGAGCTACAAACTGTTCGTTACTGCCGCGCCATTGCTACGCGCCAGCGCTCTTCGGGGTCAATGAAGTGGTCGTGGTCATCCACGCCGGCATCAAGCTGCACCCAGTGAACCTTGCCGGTGAACTTGCTGGTCTCGGTCGTGTAATCGGGCGAAACCGGCGTGCCAACTTCGTAACCGATATCCAGCGTTTCGTCGGCCGAGAAAATCATGGCCTGCGTCGCCTGCACGCGCCCGGTGCCAACCGCGCTGCCATCGTAGTAGAGCGTGACGCCGCCGCCCTTACCCAGGCCGCCGCCATCGTAGGCGAACTCGACGCGCACCTGGTGCTTGCCAGCCGATAACGCACTGGACGCCTCGGTGGGGAAGTGGTAGATGCCGAGCACGTTGTACATGAACCGAAGTTTGCCGTCAATGAAGTACACGCTCCAGCCACCGAATCGGCCGCCCTGCGCGGCAATCACGCCATTGGCAACCTTGCCGTCCAGTATTTCGATCTCGGCGGTGACGGAGAAAGACTTGTTCTTCAGGTTCAGCACGCTGAGTTCGGACAGGCGGCCCATACCCGGGAAGAGCATTTGCGTGTTACCGTGGATGAGGGTGGGTCGCCCCGCCATTTCCGGTATGAGGCGTTCAACTTGGCGGTCGTCCAGCGGCAGGGCGTTGTACTTCACCGCTTCGATCAACCACAACCGCTGCAGCTTGGCCAGCATCTCCGGGTTGTCCTTCGCCAGGTCGTGGGCCTGGCTCCAGTCCTTGCTGCCGTCATACAGCTCCCACACATCTTCGTCGAACGGCACCATCGTCTGCCCGACCATTACCCACGGGGTGCGGTGCTTGGTGACGGCGCTCCAGCCCTTGTAGTATATGCCGCGATTGCCGAACATCTCGAAGTACTGGATTTCGTGGCGCTCGGGTTCGTTCGCCTGGTTGAAGCTGTAGACCATACTGGTGCCTTCCATCGGCGACTGCTGCACCCCGTTGACGAAGGTAGGCTCCGGCAGGCCGGCGGCTTCGAGAATGGTGGGCGCAACGTCAATGACGTGGCTGAACTGGTTGCGATGCCCGCCCTTTTCCTCAATACCCTTCGGCCAATGGACAATCGTGCCGTTGCGCGTGCCGCCCCAATGTGAAGCGACCTGCTTCGTCCACTGATAGGGCGTATCCATCGCCCATGCCCAACCGACGGCGTAGTGGTTGTACGATGTCGGCGAGCCGAATTCGTCCATCTTCGACAGCATGAACTCGGGCGTTTCGAGCGCGGCCATCCCGTTGAAGTTAGCCATCTCATTGAACGCGCCGTTGAGCGTGCCTTCCGCCGACGCGCCATTGTCACCCACAATGACGTAAACGAGCGTGTCGTCGAGAATGCCCAGCTCCTCGATCACGTCAATCACCCGGCCCACGTGGTAGTCGGTGTGTTCCAGGAAGCCAGCATAGACTTCCATCTCGCGCTCGAGTACCGGCTTAAGCTGGGCGGGCATGTCGTCCCAGGCCGGAATCTCGGCATGGCGGACCGTCAGATCGCAATCGGCTGCAATGACGCCGAGTTCCTTCTGCTTTGCGAACGTGATCTCGCGTTGCTTGTCCCAGCCGTGCGCGAACTTGCCCTTGTACTTGTCGGCCCATTCCGTCGGCACATGGTGCGGGGCATGCGTTGCGCCCGGCGCGAAGTACATGAAGAACGGCTTGTCGGGCATCAGCGCCTTCTGCTGGCGAATCCAATTCACGGCATGGTCGGCCAGGTCTTCAGTGAGGTGATAGCCTTCTTCGGGCGTGGCGGGGGGTTCAACTGCCCTCAGTCCTTCGAACAAAGCAGGATCCCACTGGTTGTTTTCGCCGCCAACGAAGCCGTAGAAGTACTCGAAGCCGCCGCCACCGGCCGGCCAGTGATCGAACGGGCCCATCGGGTTGTTTTCCCACACCGGCACCTCGTGGCACTTGCCGAACATGGCTGTTGAGTAACCATTCAGCTTAAGCGACATGGCGAGAGGAGCCTTGTTGTTGGTGCGAACGGAGTTCTGGCCAGGGGCAGCAGTCGCCGTCTCAGTGATGTTGCCCATGCCCACCGAATGATGATTGCGGCCGGTCATCAGGGCCTGGCGCGTGGGGGCGCACAGCGCGCAGGTGTGGAAACGGTTGTACTTCAGGCCACCCGCCGCCAGTTTCTCAAATGTCGGCGTATTGCACGGGCCACCAAACGCGCTGGATGCGCCGAAACCCACGTCGTCCAGCAGGACGAGCAGAACGTTGGGCGCGCCGGGCGGCGGGCGCAGCGGCTCGATGGGCGGATACTTCGTGTCCGGATCCTTCGCGTCGTAGGTGGTGATTCCCCACGGCGGAATCTCAGGGATCGGCAGGTGCGCGCGTGCGTGACGATCAGGTTGGTTAGGCATGACGAGTCCCTTCTCTTCTTACTCGGCCGGTGCTGGCGGTGCTGTCGAAGCGTCACTTTCGGGTGGAGTTGTTTCAGCGGGAGCGGCCGCTTCGGCAGCTTTCTGAGCGCCTTCCTCGGTGACGTCATGCGTCTCAGGGTCACCGCCGAACCGCTTGAGTTGATCCTCAAATGCGCCGGCCTGTTCGGCCGGTACGAGCACGCCGACGAAGGCTTTGCCCGCGTCGAGTGAGCTGTGGATGCGCGCAATATCCGCTTCGGTGAGGCTGTAGTTCTGGTGGACGAAGTGGCCGACGACGCCGCCACCCACGCCGCCGCCGATCACGCCACCGAGCAGGCTCAGGCCGCCGGTGGGGATGGCCGCGATGACGCCGAGTATGACGCCGACTTTCGCCCCCTTGCCGCCCGCGCGCCCACCAGCCAGCGTGTCGGAGATCTGTCCGTTGGCGTCCTTGGCGATGATGCCAATCGCGCCAGCCTTCACGCCGTCGTCGGCTTCGTCCCAGTTCTTAACGCGTTCAACAGCTTGCTCGGCGGCGGCCACGTCATCAAACTGAGCGAGTACAAGCTGCATTTCGTGTTTGGCCATTTTCTATCTCCTGAATGGTTTGGCTGTCACGGTGTATTGAATGGGGGTTTCGCTGCGGTCACCTGCTGAACTGCCGCCTCCACGGTGTCGAAAACATGATCCTGACCGATAAGCTCGAATAGGTCTGTTTTCCGCGCATAGTCAATGACTGGCGCATGTATATCGGCAAAATAGACTTCGGGTCCGCCCTCGCGCAGTTCGCGCAGCAGCCCCGAGAAGACCTCCGACGTGGTGAGATCGAGGTCATCCTGTGCAGCCAGGTCAATGATCAGAGCCTTCGGCGGCGGGCTGCTGTTGGCGATCATCGCCTTGAGTTGATCGCGCGTAGTCAGGGCATTGGCGTAATAGAGCGGAGCGTCAATCCGCGCGATGAGTACACCGGGTACCGGCTGGTTCTCCGGGTGCCGGGCCAAGTCGGAATAGGTGCCCATCGTGCCCGGTTTGCGCCCGAGCGATGCGATGTGCGGACGACTGCTGCGATAGAGCATGAAGGCCGTAGACGCTACCAATCCGATGATCATCCCTTCGAGTACATCAACGAACAGAACACCAGCCAACGCGAGCAGCCCGAACCAGAATTCCTTTGGTGCAGCCAGCCGAAGTTTCGCGAGCTTCCGCGACGCGATGATATGCCAGACGGCATGAATGATGAGCGCGGCCAGCACCGCTTCTGGAAGCGGCGCAAACAGCGGCGTTAGAAAGAGCAGCGTGATGATCGTCGCAATCCACGCCGCCAGATTCGTGACCTGGCTCCGCGCCCCGGCACCTTCCTTCACCGCCGAGGCCGACATGCTGCCAGCGGCGACCATGCCGCCGAAGAACGCGCTTACGACATTCGCTATCCCGGTGGCGTTCAGTTCCTGATCGGCATTCACCTCGTAGTGATGTTTCTCCGCAAACTCGTGGGCGACCCCCAGTCCCTCGCTGAAGGCGACTAGTAACACGCCAATGGCGGGAAGCACCATCGCGAAATAGGTTGAAAGCGGCGCTTGCGGCAGCGAAATCGATGGCAGACCCTGCGGAATAGCCCCAACTATCTCGACGCCATAATTCTCGTGTAGGCCGAACGCCGCGCTGGCGATG
>JAEURB010000464.1 GCA_016788435.1 Anaerolineae bacterium
GCCTGTCCAACCCGAACCTGATCATCGCGGGAACCACGCTCTACGTGCCGCGCCTGCCCGCCGCCCCTTCGACCGTACCGCCCGCGTTGACCATCGCCTCACCAGCCGCGAACACGGTCGTGAGTGCAGGGCCTGCCCTGCTGGTCACGGGTACGACAACCGGGGCTGGCGTCGGGAACACCTTTGTGCGCGCGATTGACCTGACCGGCGCGGTACTGGCCGAACAGATCGTGACCGTGACACAGGAGTTGGAAAACGAACAGTGGGCGTGGCAGGTCAGCCTGAACACCGCCACCATCCCGTCTGGCACGCGCCTCACCATCTATGCCTATGCCGTCAACTCGACGGATGGGAGCGTGCTGGTCGCGGCCATCAGCCCGATCAGTTTCGGCGCGCCGTTCGCAACCCAGCCGTTCATCACCATCACCAGCCCGGTTCCCTACACCCAGTTGAACGACGCCGCAGCCAGCATCACCGTGACCGGGCGCGGAGGCAATCTGGTGGATGTGATCACCGTGCAGGCGGTCAACGATGCGGGCCAGGTGATGGCGATGACGACGATCAACAACCCGCAGGGCGCGGATGGCGAATGGGCGGTGTCGTTGACCGTGCCGGAAATCCGCCGTGGCCGGATCGTGGCCTATTCGGGCAATCAGGCGACCCAGTCTATCGAGGCTTACGCGGCGGTGGACGTCATCTTCGGCGACCCGACGGCGCTGGCGACCTACGTGCTGCTGAATACGCCGCTGCCGCAGGCCATCATCACGTCAACCGAGCCGTACCTCGTCGTGGCGGGCTCAGCGCGCGGGGTGTTTGCCGACCGGGTGTCCGTCAACGTCCTCGATGAGAATGGAACTATCCTGCTGTCGGCCCCGGCGCAGGTCAACCTGAACAACGGCACGTGGTCGCTCGTTTCGTACGCGAACACCTTTATCACCTTGCAACGCAGGCTTTCGCTGCAGGTGATTGCCACGACGCCCGACGGCGGGGTGCTGGCCGCTGACCGCATCGCCATCGAAACAAGGCCCTGAGCGACGCGTAGTTGAACGCAGAGAGGCCCGGCGTATACCGGGCCTCTCTGCGTGTTCCTCCCCCATCCCTTTCCCTCGCCAGGCCATTTTCAAGCTCATGAAAGGCCAGCAATAACCACAACGTCTCACCCATTCGCCTGTGCTATACTACCCGGCGCATTCACCTGTTGTATTGGTCTCAGCACTCAGCACTTCGTACTCAGCACTCTCTTATGTCCATCCTCACCGCGCACAACCTCAGCAAGTCGTTCGGGCCAGACGAGATCTTCGCCGGCGTCCGCGTCGAGATTCCGCACCGGGCGCGCATTGCGCTGGTCGGGCCGAACGGCGCGGGCAAAACCACCCTGCTCAACATCCTCACCGGCCGTGAGCTTTCGAGCGAGGGGAATGTGGCAACTATGCGCGGCCTGCGCATTGGCTATCTGCCGCAGCGCCCCGAAACCGCCAGCGGCCTGACGCTGTGGGATGAGCAGCTGCTGGCCTTCACCGAACTGCGCGAGGATGAGGCGCGGCTGGCCCGGCTGGGCGAACAACTGGCCGATGCCTCGCTTCCCGCCGCCGAACATGACCGCGTGCTGGCCGAATACGGCGAGTTGCAGGAACGCTTTGAAACGGCGGGTGGCTATCTCTACGAGCATCGCATCCGCACCGTGCTGTACGGCCTCGGCTTCGCGCCGAATGAATACGGCCGCCCCATTGGCCTGCTCTCCGGCGGGCAGAAAACGCGCGCCCTGCTGGCCCGCCTGCTGCTCGAAGCGCCCGATCTGCTGGCGCTCGACGAGCCGACCAACCACCTCGATATCCAGTCGGTCGAGTGGC
Organism: Anaerolineae bacterium; assembly: GCA_016788435.1. GTDB lineage: Bacteria > Chloroflexota > Anaerolineae > Aggregatilineales > Phototrophicaceae > Flexifilum. The sequence goes on from JAEURB010000464.1 coordinate 1,851, forward strand.
TCGAAGGCTATCTCAAGGATTTTCCCGGCGCGGTGCTGGCCGTCAGCCACGACCGCTACTTCATGGATGCCGTCGCCTCGACGATCTGGGAGCTTGATTTCGGCGCGCTCGAAACCTATCGCGGCAACTACAGCGCCTACGCCCTGCAGCGCGAGGAGCGCCACGCCCGCCTGTTCAAAGAGTACGAGGCGCAGCAGGCCTTCATCGCCAAAGAGCAAGACTACATCCGGCGCAATATGGCCGGCCAGAATACCCGCCAGGCCCAGGGGCGGCTCAAGCGGCTGGAACGCCTGAAACGCGATGACCTCGTCCTCCGGCCGCGCCGCCGCAAGACGATGGGCCTACGCATGGCGGAAACATTCCGCAGCGGCGACCTCGTGCTGCGCACACGCGGTCTGACTGTTGGCTACGAAGGCCATCCGCTCTTCACCGCGCCCGATCTCACGCTGCGCCGGGGTGAAGTGGCCGCGCTGATTGGCCCGAACGGCGTGGGCAAGAGTACCTTCATCAAGACCATCATCGAGCAGCTTCCCCCGCTGGCCGGCGAAGTCGTGCCCGGCGCGGCCCTCAAAATCGGCTACTTTGCCCAGGCGCACGAACTGCTCGATCCGTCGCAAACGCTGCTCGACGCCATCACGACGGCCAAACCGATGCCGGTCAGCCAGGCGCGCAGCTATCTCGGCGGCTACCTGTTCGAGGAAGACGATGTTTTCCGCCCAATCTCGACGCTCAGCGGCGGCGAACGCGGGCGCATCGCATTGGCGCTGCTGGCCCTCTCGGGCGCGAACTTCCTGATCCTTGACGAACCGACTAACCACCTCGACATCGCCAGTCAGGAGGCGCTGCAAAACGTGCTGGCCGATTTCCCCGGCACGATCCTCGTCGTCAGCCACGACCGCTACCTGATTGACGCGCTGGCGACGCAGATTTGGGCCATCAGCCCCGGCCAGCTTGAGTTGTTCGAAGGCAATTACAGCGAGTACCTGGCCGCCCGCGAAAAGGCCCGTCTCGCCGCCGCCGAACGCGCTGCAGCACCGTCCAACGGGGCGAAAGCCCACACGCCGCGCCCGGCAGCCGGCAGCCGGCATGGCCTCAGCGCCCGCGAGCTTGAACGGCAAATCGCCGGCGCGGAAGCCCGCATCAGCGAACTGGAAGCCGAACTGGCCGCGCTGGCCGCCAGCCTCGAACGCGCCAGCACCAGCGGGGACGCGGCCCGCGTGCGCACCCTCGGCGAAACCTACGCGCAAACCGAAACCGATCTCGCCGCCGCCATGGCGGAATGGGAACGGCTGGCCAGGGCTGTTGCAAAGTCATAGGGGAAAGTGGAACGCAACAGCGGGCTTCAGCCCGTTGCCGCCTCAAGCAAGGGACTGAAGCCACCTTGTTGGGGCTACTTGCCTGACTTTGCAACAGTCCTGAACGGCTGGCGGGCTAGCCGCGCACGATTTTATCTATTCGCATATACTGGAAAGCCATATGGTGTTCCACACCGTTGAGGAACGGCCTGATGGCATCACTCTTCGCGCATCGCGTCCCTGCGCCCGTCCTGCGCCGCAAACTTTCGCGCCGCGGCGATGACCCCCTGCAAGCTCCCGCGCCGCACCAGTTCGTTCAGCTTCAGCAGGCCATCGGCAACTCCGGCGTACGCGCGCTTCTCGCCCGCAGTGCCGAGCCCGTTATCCAGCATAAGCCGGCCGTGCAGCGCTTCTGGGGCGATGACGAGAATGAAGACGGCACCGATAACTCCGAGGACGGTGGCGGCAGTTGGGTGAGCGACCTCTACGACAGCGCGTCCGAGTTGGTCACCGATGGCGCGAACGCCGTGGAGAGCGCGACCGATGCCGTCAGCGATTGGGTCTCAGGCGGAGGCGAAACCGGCTACGGCGGCGAATCTCAGACCGAATCAGGCGGCGGCGAATCCGGTGGTTGGATGGATGGCGGCGCAGGGTCTGGCGGTTGGATGGATGGCGGCGAAACCTCGGAAAGCGAAAGTGGCGAGTCGGGCGGAAGCTGGCTGGACGAAATCAGCGATTGGTTCGATAGCGACGAAAGCGAAGGCGAACCCACCGAGGCGGAAGGCGAAAAAAGCTGGTGGGACGAGTTGTGGAGCGATGACGAGTCGGAAAGCGGAGAAGCGGACGACTCGGAGGTGACAGACGAGCCGCCGCGTGAAATTGAAGCTGTGTCGGCCGCGTGCAACACCACCGGCCACGGCGAAGGCAAGTCCATCAGCCTGCACGGCCTCACCACGTCCAATTACGACCACGCCAAGCCCCTTCCCGAGCCCTTCCCCTCGTCGGTCAAAGTGACCGAGCGCAAGGTGAAGGTCAGCAAGACTGAGGAACAGGCAGTCTTCGACGCCAATGGCACGTTCGACGTCACTTTCGCCTCGAACCCCTCGATTTCACTGCCGACCGTGCCCGACGGCCTGACGCCCTGCCAGGTCAAGGCGGTGCAGGCGTTCATTGACGGCCCGCTGACGGCCCACGAAAATGACCACAAGGCCGCCTTCGAGAAGGATTACGACGGCAAATTCACGGCCACCGTGAGCGCGAACAACATCAAAGACACGCCGGAGATGCGCAAGCGGGCGCTGGAAAACCCGGTCATGGCCGAAGACCAGAAACGCGCCACTACGGCCAACACCGCCAGCAAGGCGCTCGACCCGTGGACGCAGACCGTGCCCGGCCTCGACTGCAAGGAACCGGAGAAGAAGAAGGACGCTGAGCCGTAAGCAGCCGAAAAGAAGAGATTCAGCGCCTCTGCGCTGAACCTCTTGTGTTTATCCGTCAAGCCCCCCGAACCGTTCTCCCACCCGCACGCGATTATTGAGCGTGTCGGCTACCGCTGATTTGTCTGTCGCCGTGATCAGGTCGAACAGGACGTTGGGATAGGCCTGCTCGATGCTGGCGCGCAGCGTGGCTTCCATATCCGGTGGAGCGATCGCCGTCACCGCGAGGCTCTGCGTGGCCGGGATGAGCGCGATCAACTCGCTGCGGTCGCTCACCATCGGCCGGAACGTGTTCCAGTAGGCCTGCGCCGTGTCGAGGCACCAGCTCATATCCAGGCCCGGTGCGAGCAGCAGCAGATGATTATCCGGCTCACCATCAATCGGGCCGGGGCCGGGCGGGTGCAGCGGGTTGATGGACGGCGCGTTCGGGCCAAGCACCTCGGTCGGCGGCACCGCTTTCGGCAAGGCGCGGCTGGCGCTCAGTTTGTCAATCGCCGGCGCGTTGTTCGGCGAGTAGTAGTCGTCTTCCTTCCACAGCGTCAGCCCGAAGAACCAGGGCGGCGCTGAAGTCGAAATCCAGTCGAACAGCGCCCGCGTCGCTTCGCCCTGGCTCTGCTCGTTGTACGGGGGATAGCGCGTGTCCTGCTGGTACGACTGATTGCGAAAGCCCCAGATGCCGCCTTCCGTGCCCACCACCGGCACGGCCTGCGCCCCGAACCACTCATTGGCCCGCTGATTGAACATATAGCCCATCGCCAGCAAGCCCACCGGGTCGCCATAGGGGGTGCGCGGCGTGCCACCGAACACCGTCCGGCCGGGGTCGTTGGTCTGGCAAATCGGGTCGTAGGGGTATTCGAAGTGCCAGCCGCCTTCATCGCCGCGCTGCTGGGCGGGCGGCCGGGCGCTCAACGGGCCACCGCCCGGCACTTCCTGATAGAAGTGATTGAGGATATACGGGTGGGTGGCAGCGTACATGCCGTTGTTCAGCACCGCCTGAAAACGCTGGAAGTGTGTGTCGCCCAGATAATTCAGGAAGGCGTCCATCCACAGCACCGACGAGCGTTCGAGTGTGTCGGACTCGGCCAGCGGGATGAAGCCCGGATAGCAGCCCCGGCTGACCATGTACTCGGCCCACGACAGCCAGTTGTCCATCAGCGGCCGGATGACGTTGTCGTGGTCGCGCCAGTCGGGGTCGAAGCCGCTCGGCCACTCCACGCCCAGGTTCGGCTCGTTGTAGAACTCGAACCAGCGCACGCCAGCCGAAATGAAGGCTTCGGTGATGCCCTGCAGGTGGCTGTCAAACGGTTTCGCGCCCCATTCGCCGAGATACAGGCGCACAATCGGCGTGATGCCCAGTTCCTGAAAGCGGATAGCGTCATCCACGAAGTCGGTCGTGGCAGCCAGCAGCTTGACCCACCCCATGTGCGGGCGCGTGTAGCGGTCGAACTCAACCGGCGTTTGGAAGGCGCCGATGACGTGCAGCCCGCGCGGGTTACGCGACCATTGGTACTCGTCGAGCCGCATCAGCCGCCTCCAATAATCGGGCCGGGTGTCGGCTGAATCGGCCCGATCACATCGCCAGACGGCGGCAGCGGCGTGACCGGAACGGTTGGGCTGGGCGTCAGGGTCGGGCCGCCCGCCGTCGGCCAGGGTGTCGGGATGATGCCGGGCGGGGCGGAAGCGGTCGGCAGGCCCATCGGCACGCCGAACGGCTCATTCGCGGTGGCGCGGCGGTCAAGCTCGGCCTTCGTCTCCTCGAACGTATCGCGCATCACGGCGTCGTAGAAGGCATACGGGTGCACCTGCGCCAGTTCAACGCCGATCTGGGCAGCAGTGTCGCGGCGGGCGATAGCCGTCACGGTCACGGTCGTATTCAGCGGCGTGAGCGCCACAAAGTCGAGGTCGGCCAGGATGATCGGCGCAAACGTCAGCACGTAGTTTCGCGCCGCGCCGAACAGCCATTCCGCGCCGAGATTAGGCGCAATGTACAGGTAGTGGTAGTTGGGGCGGATAGTCGCTTGCATGGGGGCTAGTATAGCAGCAACGAACACCTCACCCCCCGGCTTCCTCTCCGCTGCACAACAATGCATACCCCAACTGAGGGGTGCCTTTGCCGCCTGAGGCTGAAGCCGTCAGGCGAGGGGCGAAATTCACCCTGTTCGCGCTTGTTCAACCTGGCTCACCCCTTGCGCACGAGGAGCGTAATGCATCGCCGCTGCGCAAGGAGGGGTTTCTTTGTTGCGGCGCAGCACACTATGCCGCACCCTGTACATCAGGGGAGCCGTTCGCAGCAGGTGGCCGCAACCCAAAGGCTGCAAAGCTCGTAGAATCTGATAGAACACACCGTAGGACACGAGCCATGAAATCGCTGGATGAACTGAGCGCCACCGGGCTGACGTGGGAAATGAAGGGCGATATCTCACTCCTGAAGGATAGCGACGGCGCGATTCTGGGCGAGATGCGCCGCCCGCGCTGGTTCAGCGGCCGCACCGAAGTCGACGCGCAGGGCAGCCGCTGGTCGTTCGAGCGCAAGGGCTGGCACAAACCGCACATCGAGATTCGCAGCCTTGGCACGGGCGACGAGCCCGCCCGCTTCACCTACAAGGGGCAGAACGGCGAGCTGACCTACCCCGACGGCCGCGTGTACCGCTGGCGCTCGGCCCACTGGGCGGGTAGCAAGTGGCTGTGGCTTGGCCCCGACGAGCAGCCGGTGCTGGGCATTGAACTGACCGGCTCGTGGAAAGTGCGCGGTGAAATCCGCCTCGACCCCGACCTGCCGCCGCAGAAAGCACCGTCGCTGCTGCTGTTCCTCGGCTGGTTCCTCGTCAAGACGTATCAGGACGACAGCACCGCCGTGGTCGTGGCGACAATGGGGTGAAAGCGAGTAAACGAAGTGCTGAGTGCTGAGTCAAAAAGGAGAAGCGCGTCTGCTCGGCGCGCCTCTTTCACTTCTGTTTCTCAGAACTCAGCACTCAATAGCTGTTCTTTTAGCCTGATACCGGCGCGGCGTTCAAATCCCCGGCGAAGCTGCCATAGCCGCTGCTCATCCAGCCGCTTTGCCCGCCGTAGTTGACCTGCACCCAACTGCTGTCTGCCGTGCGGCCGATCACGTCCACCGTCGTGCCGAACGGCACGCTCGTGATCACGTCGCCAGTCGAGGGGGCCGAGCGCAGCCGCAGGTTCGAGTTCAACGTGTACGTCACGCCGGTGGGCGAACCCGCCGGGCCGCCGCTGGCCGCCGGGGCGCTTCCGCCGCCCTTCCACGCCGCCACCAGCGGGCGCAGCGTATCGAGCGACTGCGTGCCGTAGACCTGGCTCGGCTCGATGTGGCTGTTCTCGAAGTACTCGTTCCAGCTCACAATCAGGATGGCGTTCGCGCCGCTGCTGGCCGCGCCGTTCCAACTGTTGGTCAGGAACTGGCCGTTGTTGCGGGCGCGCGGCGAAGTCGGGTTCGGCCGCCCGGCCGCCAGCGCCGATTCGTCCCAGCCCGGTAGCACAGTTGGCGTGTAGAACGTGCCGCCCGCCGCCGCCACCCGGTTCTTCCACTGCGCCGCTACTGACGCCGGGTTGCCCGCCCACGCCGTATTGAACAGGTAAAGGCCGTCGAACACGCTCAGTACGCCGGTGTTCGTGCCTTCCGCCACCCAGATCGTATTGTGGCCGGGGTCCACCTGATTGCGGATGGCCTGCCACTCGGCATTCGAGAAGCGCCCCTGATTCCAGAAGTAGATAACCGGCTTGCCGTTGTAGCGCAGATAGGCGGGGTGATTGGCGCGATCGTTGATGATAGTCGCCAACGCGTTGGTCACATCGCCAGTGTTGGTGAGGAACTCGGCGCCCATATCCACCGACACCGCCGCCCGGAAGCCGCGCCCGGCCGATTGGTCGAGCAGCATGTTGAACACATCATGCACCCAGTTTCCCGGCCCATACCAGCTCATGATGAAGGCATCCACCCCGGCGCTTTTCGCCTCGTCAATCTGGCGGCCCACCGCGCCGCCATCGCGCGAGTCGTAGGGGTTGGCCGGGCGATCCGTCAGGCGGCCATCGCCCCAGCTATCGTTCGTCCACCAGCCGAAGTAGTAGGCCCACATCTGGCGCGGCTCCTGCGCCGCCACCGGAGTCAGCGCCGTCATCAGCAGCAAAGCCAGTGCCAGAATACCCAGGATGCGCTTGTGCATCGTTCACATTCCTTCTGTCATGGTTGCGCGTTCCATCCGCTACAGAATAGGGAATGTTCACAGTGAAAATCGTAAAGGCTGCCCAGCGTTGGGTAAACGTCGGGAAACGACGCGGGCACAGCCCAAACGCGCCGCGCTCTCCTCCTCGGAGGGGTTTGAACCGCATCCAACATGCAATCGTAGGCCTGCCCGTCTACACTCACCGTTGGGCACAATTTATCCGGGCGGCGGCATGATCGCAGAACGGCTCATCGGCGCGTGGCGGCTGGTCGAACAAACTGAGCAGTGGGATGACGGCCGCCTCACGCACCCGCGCAGCGCGAACGCGCACGGTCTGATTGTCTACAGCGCGGGCGGCTGGATGAGCGCCATTCTCGGCCGCGCAGCGCCCCGCCCTGACCGCGACCGGATGGCGCTCGATTATGCGCTCGAAGATACGCTGGCCTACGGCGGGCGCTTCGCGGTGGATGAAGTCTCTCACACCGTCCGCCATCAGGTTCGCGTTTGCTCGTATGCCGGCTGGACGGGTACAGAACTGCTGCGGCAGGTGGTATTGCCCGATGAGCGAACGCTGCAGCTCACCGGCGCGCGGCCCGGCGGTGGCGCGCAGCGCATCTTGACCTGGCAGCGGCCAGAGGAGGAACGCATGACCGTTGAACCGGCCCTGGTGGGCGCATGGCTGCTGGAGGAATACGTCGCTCTTCTGCCCGAGGGCGGCGTCGAATATCCGATGGGCGAAGCGCCATACGGTCTCCTCCACTACGGGCCGGACGGCTGGATGAGCGTCATCATCAGCCGCCGCGACCGGCCGCCGCAGCATCCCTACGGCAGCGACGCCTTCGCCTTCACCGAGTTTGTGTGCTACTACGGCCCGTATTCGGTTGATTTCATGGCAGGTACTGTGACCCACTATACCGTCTACTCTTCATACCCGCCGATGCACGCCACCAGCCTCAAACGCAAGCTTAGGTTCCTGTCACCGGATGTCATCACCCTCACCGCGCGCAATCCGGCCAGGCAGGTCATCACCCTGCGCTGGCGGCGTCAACCCGCCGGTTAGGAACGCTGTATAATGCGCCCTGCCCGCTGATCAAGGACGGCTCCTGTGCTGCGCGCCATCGGCTTCTATTTCCGCTACGCCTCGCTCAACCTGCGCCGCTCGCTGCGCTGGACGATTTTCGCCGCGTTCTGCATCGCCGCCGGCGTGGCCGCCATCGTGGCGCTGCGCACGCTCGGCCTGTCCATCGGCGACTCGCTGACGGACAACGTACGCGCCAATAACCACGGCGATATCCGCCTGAGCATGGCTTCCTCCAGGGCGATGGGCTTTAACTTCGGCGGCGCGGGCGACGAGGCAGACACGGAAGTTTTCCTGCCGGGGGATATGACTGCTATCGAGGCGTGGGCTGGCGAAAATGACGCCCGCCTTAGCGCCTTTCTGAATGCCAGCGGCCTGCAGGTCACGGCCGTAGATGCCGTCACGGTTGGCCGCCCGCAGTTCGTCACCGCCATGTTCATTGATCCGGCTACCTACCCGGCCTTCGGCGAGATTACACTGCTCGACCCGCCCGGTGCGCCGCTCGCTTCGGCCTTCACCGGCGGCAACGACATCGTCATCAGCCAGAATCTGGCTGATTCGCAAAGCATTGCCGTGGGCGATACCGTGCGCGTAAGCGGCACCGACGAACCCTTCACTGTGCGCGGCGTCGTTCGCACCGAGCAGGAAGCTGGCATCAGCGACTTGCTGGCCGCCTTTTTCGGTTTCGCCTATCTGCCGCTTGATAAAGCGCCTCTGCTTCAGCAGCCCGATCAGCCCAACGTCATATCCATCGCGCTGCCTGATGGCTCCACACCGGAACAGATAACTGCAGCCGCGGCCCAACTGGGGCCTCTCACCGGCGCCTCTATCACCACCGTCAACGAATTACTGCAGAACTACTCCCAGATTGCCGACATTCTCGGCCGCTTTATCGTCATCATGGGCCTTGGCGCGCTGCTCATCGGCGGGGTGGCCATCATCAACACCATGCTCGTCCTCGTCGGGCGGCGCACCACCGAAATTGCCGCGCTCAAAACACTCGGCCTGAAGGGGCGCCAGGTGATGGCGATCTTCCTCACCGAGGCGTTCATCCTCGGCATCGCGGGCAGCTTGCTCGGCGTGGGGATGGGCGTCCTGCTCAGTATCGGCGTCAACCAGTACGGCGCGGCCTTCCTGCAGCAGCCGCTGACCTGGCGGATCTATCCCGAAGCGATCCTGTTCGGGCTGGCGGTCGGCGTGGTCGTTACGCTGGTCTTCGGCGTGCTGCCCGTGCTGGTGGCCAACAAGGTTCGCCCGGCCACCATCCTGCGCCCGAACGAAACCGTGATGCCGGCCGCCGGTTGCCTGCAATCGCTGCTGGCGCTGGCGCTGGTCGTGATCGTCGTCGGTGTCATCGCCGGCAACATCCTGTCCAGCATCCCGGCCGGAATCATCGGCGTGGCGTTCACGCTGGCTCTCCTCGGCTTGCTCACCGCCGTGCTGTGGGTCGTCGTCTGGCTCGTCAGCCGCTTCCCGTCGTTCGGCCAGGTAGACCTCAAGCTGGCGCTGCGCAATCTGCGGGCGCGCCGCATACGAACCGCCACCACGCTGCTGGCGCTGGCGGCTGGCATGTTTGCCCTCAGCAGTATCACCTTTGTCGGGGCTGGCACGCGCGAACTGCTCAACATCCAGATGGCCCAGCAGTTGGGTGGTAACGTGCTCGTTTTCCCACTGCTGGGGCTGGTTTCACCGGCCCTTGCGCAGACCCAGCTGAACCTGCAGCTCAATGGCATGGACGGCATTGATTACCGCACGACGCTCTCAACCTATCAGGGGCGGCTGACGGCCATCAATGGCGAAACGCCGCAGTTTCCCGATATCGGCATTGGCCGCGCCGAACGCGCCTTCCGCTCGGCCCCACTCCAATCCCGCGTGACCGATAACCCGAATGTGCAGGCCCCGCCGCTGATCGCCGGGCGCTACCTGACGGCAGAAGATGATGGCCAGCCGGTCATCGTGGTCAACGACGATTTCGTGGCGCGCTCCATCGGCGTTGACGTTGGTTCCATTCTGACTATCCGGGTGGATAACCGTTCCTACGACTTCGAGGTAGTCGGCCTGGCGTCGAGCGGCGGTTTCCGCTTCGGCCCCTACGACATCCCGCCCGGCGTGATTGACGGCAACCCAGGCTTTTCGCTGACGGTGCTGAGCGTGAGCGAGGAAAATCTGAACCAGGTGCTGCTCGATCTGTCGGCCAACCCCACGCTGCTGGCCCTCGATCTGACGTTCATTGACGGGTTGCTGCGCCGGGTGATTGACCAGTTTGCGGCCATTCCAACCGTCGTCGGCCTGCTGTCGCTGCTGGCGGCGGCCGTGGCGATGGCCAACACCGTCGCGCTGGCCACGCTGGAACGGCGGCGTCAGATCGGCGTGATGAAGGCGGTTGGCCTGAAGGGCCGCCGTGTGATGGGTATCCTGCTGCTGGAGAACAGCGTCATCGGCGTGCTGGGCGGCGTGCTGGGCATCGGCCTGAGCGCGCTGGGCGTCGCCCTGCTGACGTCAGCCGGCGATGGAAGCGGCATCCCCATCCCGGCCGATGCTGCGCCCGTCGCGGTCGCGCTGATGGCAGCGGCGGTCGCCATCGCCTGGATCGCCACCTTCGCCAGCGCGCGTTCCACCGTCCGCGAGCATGTCACCGAAGTGCTGCGCTACGAATAGGGGCCAGCGCATCAATCTTCATATGGCAGGCAGCAACAATGGGCTTCAGCCCCTTGCCTGCGTAAGCCCTGACTTTCCACTTTTCACTTTCTGCTTTTTGGGATATCTCCTCGCGTGATATCCCTGATTAATCCAAATTCTCGCAACCTGTATTGTTATGACTTCGCCTCAACGCGCTCTGCCTGTCGAAAAGGCTGTTCAAAGCCTGTTGACAGTGCGTTGATAACCCGCCGCTGGCTGTCGAGGGGCCTGTTGAAAGCGACGAGGTGTTTTGAACAGCCTGTCGAGAAAGCTGGCGAAAACCCGCCGCCGGTACTCGAATCAGCGGCCCTTTTTCGACAGCGGGCGCGGGCTGTTGACAAGGCGTGCCATTTTCAACGCCTGGCCTGTTCACAGATTCCGGCACAAATGTTCTGAATATCCCCATCATTACCCAAAGCCACTTCGCCTGCGGGTTAAAGTTGGGTATTTTCTGCGATAGCCGTGTTTTTTCGACAGAGTTTTGAACAACTTGAACAGGCTCTACCAATACGACAACCTATACCTCATTCAATTCATCCCCTGATTATTTCGCCTGACGAACGCCGCCGCGACGCCTGTGTGCCGTCAGCCTGCGATGATGCTACACTTTCCGATGAATGCATTGGCATGGGTGAGGGTGGCCAGCGCGCCAGTCTGGCTTGTCATCGAACAGCATCGTGGATTGAGGGGAAGCAAAATCATGGGTATCCGACTTACATGGCTGGGGCATTCTGTATTCACGGTTGACCTCGACGGGCATACGGTGCTGTTCGACCCGTTTCTGACCGGTAATCCGCTGGCCGCCGCCGAACCAGGCGATCTGAACCCCGAGCTTATCCTCGTCTCGCACGGGCACGGCGATCACGTCGGTGACACGATTGACATCGCCAAACGCACCAGCGCGACCGTCATCGCCAACGTCGAGGTCGCCCACTGGTTGAGCGGCAAGGGTGTTCCTCACACGTCGGGCCACAACTCTGGCGGCTCACACTCCTTCGGCTTCTGCACCGTCAAGTTCACGATAGCTTTTCACAGCTCGTCGCTGCCCGATGGGTCGTATGGCGGCAACCCGAACGGCTTTCTGGTGACGGGGCACGAAAGCGGAATGCGCCTCTACTACGCCGGCGACACCGCGCTTTTCTCCGACATGGAGCTGATCGGCGACGAACGGATTGATGTGGCCTTCCTGCCAATCGGCGACTATTACACAATGGGTCCATCCGACTCGATTCGGGCCATCAAGTTCCTGCGCCCGCGCTATGTCGTGCCGATGCACTACAACACCTTCCCGCCGATCATGCAGGACGCCAGCAGTTGGGCCAACCGGGTGAGCAACGAAACCAGCGCCATGCCGATTGTGCTCGACCCGGGCGGCTCGTTCGGCCTGCCCCAACCCGGATGAGCTGACCGCCATCGTCTCACCGTTAACCGTACCCGCCGCGCTGCACGCTCCCCTCTCCAGAATGGAGAGGGGCCGGGGGTGAGGTTTCATCAGGCTGACGGCCAGCTTCTTCACATCTCACCGGCCATTCATCATCTCTTGCTACACTAAATGCTTGCCATCGCGCCCATTCGCGGCGTATACTGATAGAACAAATGTACGCACCAGCTTCGCTCGAAATCAGGTCTCACTGAGGCTTTTTCTTTCGACTCTCTCCATTTGAACGTTCAGCTTCCGGCCGAGGGATAGTCCGCATGGCGCAGGACAAGATCGTGGTGCGCGGCGCGCGCGAGCACAATCTGAAGAATATAGACGTCGAGATTCCGCGTAACAAGCTCGTCGTTATCACCGGGCTGTCTGGCTCGGGCAAGTCATCGCTGGCGTTCGACACCATCTTCGCCGAAGGTCAGCGCCGCTATGTCGAAAGCCTGAGCGCCTACGCCCGCCAGTTCCTCGGCCAGATGGAAAAGCCGGACGTTGACCAGATCGAAGGCCTCAGCCCGGCCGTTTCGATTGACCAGAAGGGCGTCAGCCACAATCCGCGCTCAACCGTTGGCACCGTCACCGAGATTTACGACTATCTGCGCCTGCTCTACGCCCGCATCGGCGTGCCGCATTGCCCCGTCTGTGGCGCGGAAGTCGTCGCCCAGTCCGCCCAGCAGGTGGTGGATGAGGTCGTGGCGCTGGCCGCGAAGCTGCCCCCGGAAGAAGGCGTGCGGATTCAAATCCTCGCGCCGGTCATTCGCGGCCGCAAAGGCCACCACGAGAAGGTGTTTGACGACCTGCGTAAAGGCGGCTTCGCCCGTGTGCGCGTGGATGGCGAAGTCTACGAACTCGACGAGGAGATCAAGCTCGACCGCTACGGCATCCACACCATCGAAGTCGTGGTGGACCGCCTGATCATCCGCCGTTTTGAGGACGAGACCAGCGAGGAAGCGCGCAGCGCCGAAACGCGCCTGACCGATGCCATCGAAACGGCGCTCGAACTGGGCGACGGCGTACTGACCATCAGCAACCTGTCCGTCAATCCACCGGCCGATACGCTCTACAGCGAGCACCTGGCCTGCGTCAACGGCCACGGCAGCCTGCCCGAAATCGAACCGCGCTCGTTCAGTTTCAACACGCCGAAGGGCGCCTGCCCGGAATGCCAGGGTCTCGGTTTCCGCCTTGAGCTTGACCCCGGCCTTGTCGTCCCCAATCACGATCTGACCATCCTCGGCGGCGCGATTCAGGCCAGCGGCTGGGACTTCGACAGCAGCGATAGCTGGGCGATGAGTATGTCGCACGCGCTGGCCGAGGCCTACAGCATCCCGCTCGATGTGCCGTGGAAGAAACTGAGCGACGATCAGCGTAACTTGTTCCTCTATGGCACCAACGGCCGCAAGATCAAGGTGAGCTACACCAGCGGCAGTGGCTACACCCGCGAGTACATGACCTCGTTCGAAGGTGTGCTCAACAACCTGGCCCGCCGCTACCGCGAAACCGACAGCGATATGATGCGCGAGGTCATCGAGCAGGTCATGTCGCAGGTTCCGTGCAGCGTGTGCAATGGCAAGCGCCTGCGCCCCGAAGCGCTGGCTGTCACCGTAGCGGACAAGTCCATCGCCGATGTGGTGCTGCTGCCGGTCAACTTTCTCGAACGCTGGGTGCACGACCTGCGCGGGCGCAATGGCCGCCCGGCCGTGCTAAACCCGCGCGACCAGGAGATCGCCCATCAAATCCTGAACGAGATCGAGGCGCGGGTGACGTTCCTCAACGACGTCGGCCTCAACTACCTCAGCCTCAGCCGCGCTTCAGGCTCGCTCAGCGGCGGCGAAGCGCAGCGCATTCGCCTCGCCACCCAAATCGGCAGCCGTCTCACCGGCGTGCTGTACGTGCTGGACGAGCCGTCCATCGGCCTGCATCAGCGCGACAACGGCAAACTGATTCACACGCTGATGGGCCTGCGCGACCTCGGCAACACCGTCCTCGTCGTCGAGCACGACGAGGAGACGATGCGCCTCGCCGACTGGCTGATTGACCTCGGCCCCGGCGCCGGCGAACACGGCGGCTATGTTGTCGCCGAGGGCACGCCCGCCGAGGTGGCTCAGGCCGAAGACTCGCTCACCGGCGCGTACCTCAGCGGCCGCCTGCACATTGACGTTCCACCGCAGCGCCGCCCCGGCAACGGCCATGTGCTCACCGTACGCGGCGCGAAAGAGAACAACCTCAAAGACCTGACGGTGGATTTCCCGCTCGGCAAGCTGGTATGCGTCACCGGCGTCAGCGGCAGCGGCAAAAGCTCGCTGATGGTGGATGTGCTGTATCGCAAGCTGGCGCAGG
>JAEURB010000488.1 GCA_016788435.1 Anaerolineae bacterium
GGGCTGGAAGCAATGGCCGCGGTGATGGCCGCCAGCGTCATACCATGCCCGCCGAACGGCGCGATCAATACCGAACCGATGCCCGTCAGCAGCAGCGCGCCATTCACTGGCAGCGAGTAGCCGTACGAGCGTAGTACGGCCAGCCCCGGCGCATACTGCGAGGTGAGCGCCAGCGCCACCAGCGGCAGCGCCAGGCCGAGCAGCGCGTTGACCGAGAAGACGGGCGTCGTCCACAGGGGTGTGGTTAGTTCGAGCGACACGCCCTGCAGGTTAAGCGTCCCATCGAGGGCAGCGATGACCATGCCGACGGCCAGCGCGCCGATCAGCGGGGCCTTGAAACGCGCCCGGCGCAGCAGCATGAAGGTGACGAAGACGGCGGTCACCAGCCCCGGCGCGCTGGGCAATGCCGCGAACAAGCCGATGCCGAAGCGCAGCAGCACGCCCGCCAGCATCCCCATCACGACCGGGTGGGGCACGAGTTCTATGGCCCGGCTGAATACGCCGGTGATGCCCACGACCGCGATCACCGCGCCAGCGACGACATATGCGCCAATCGCCTCGGCGAACGGGTAGGACGGCAGGCTGAGGACGAGCAGCGCCGCGCTCGCCGTAGGCCAGGCGATGACGACCGGCAGCCGGTAGAGGAGCGACAGCAGCACACCAAATGCGCCGTTGATGACCGTGACAGCCCAGATCCACGAGTTGGTTTCGGCCGGAGAGAGATTGGCCGCCCGCGCCGCCTCCATGATGATCAGGATCGGGCCGGTGTAGGCCGTCAGCACAACCACCAGCCCGGCCAGCAGCGCGGGCATGCGGATCGAAGCGGGAAGATCGCGCAGATTGCGGCGCAGCGCACCGAACACGGTCACAGGGGCAGGAGTCGCCTCTGGCTGCAAGGGGAACATGGGCGCTCCTTGTTCAGCGGCGGCGGCGCGGCGCGGAGGTCACGCGCGGTTCGAGGCGGTCCAGCAGCGACCGGTAAAAGTATGAGTGTTCGCGCAGGCGGATGAAGCTGGCGCCATGTTCGCTGGCCTGCACACGCACGCGGTCGCCGACCTGCAAGGGGATGAGCGACGCCCCGTCCAGCGCAAGCACCACCGGGTGCGGGTTTCCGTCGGCCACGACAATGTCCACCGTCGCGCCTTCAGGCAGCACAATCGGCCGGTCGAGCGTGAGATGGGGCGCAACGGGCACGACGAGGATGTTGCGCAGTTCAGGCGGCAGGATCGGCCCACCGCTGGCCAGCGCGTAGGCGGTTGAGCCGGTGGCGGTGGCGACGATCAGGGCGTCGCAGTTGTAGGTCGTCGTCCAGTCCTGGTCAATATAGGCTTCCAGTTGCACCAGCCCCAGTGGCGCGTTACGGCCAATGACGACATCGTTGAGCGCGTCGCCCGCATCAACGGGCTGATCGCCGCGCCAGACGTCCACGTCCACCATCATCCGCCGCTCGATCCAGTAGCGCCCAGACAGCAGCAAGTCGAGCGCGCGCTCGATTTCGGCCGGTGCGACCTCGGCCAGAAAGCCAACACGGCCGAGATTGATACCCAGCACCGGCACGGCGTTGTGCGAAGTGACGCGGCCCGCGCGCAGCATGGCGCCGTCCCCGCCAATCGCGATGACGGCATCGGCCGCGCCGCAGCGCGACGACACCTCGGCATCATCCTCAGACCAATTCGCCGTCACCCAAACATCCACGCCGCGTATGCGCAGCGCAACGGCGATCTCGTCGGCCAGTGGCCCGCTTTGCGGCCGCTGCGGGTGGCCCAGGATAACGACTTGCCGGATGATGCGCCCTGTTTCGGCCATCGGTTGGCTACCTCAAATCTGCACTAAGGCGCTCATCCCCTAAACCCCTTCTCCCAAGTAGCGAAGGGGAATTACGTCCCATCGTGCGCGCCTTCCCACTCTACCTAGGAGAGGGACTGAGGGTGAGGGCCGCTAACGCACATTTCAATCACGTTCCAGCACGTGCGAAGTATTCCATGCCCGGACGACAGAGTGTAACGTCGCAGGGCATTCCGCTCCAATCCGGAGCAAATCATAGCACATCCGTGCTGAAACACGCGAGGATGAGCTTCTGTTAAGATTTCTTGGCGGTAGCGGGCCACGAACGTTAACAAAGGTTCTGTTGATTGTTAAACGGCCGGGGCTAGAGTAGCCGTGCCATCAGAAAATGGCCGCGACTCAAAAGGAGAAAAACAAACAATGCGTATGCGTACCGGATTTCTGCTTCTAATCGTCCTGCTGGCGTTCCCGCTGGCCGTGTTCGCGCAGGAAGCCACGCCCGAAGCCACCCCTGAAGCAGCCCCGATTGAACTACCAGCCGTTGATCCTTTGGCCGTGACGGGTGACATTGTCACCGCCGGCAGCTCGACCGTTTTCCCGCTGAGCGAAGCGGTCGCCCAGCTTTTCATTGACGAAGGCTTCAGCGGCGCGGTGACGATTGACAGCGTTGGCACCGGCGGCGGTTTCGAGCGTTTCTGCGGCAAGGGCGAAACGGATGTCGCCAACGCCAGCCGCCCGGTGAAGGACAGCGAGATTGAAGCCTGCGCCGCCCTGACGCCGGCCCGCATTCCGATTGCCTTCCGCGTGGGAACCGATGCGCTGGCGGTGGTCGTGAGCAGCGCCAACGACTTCGCTGAGGCGCTCACCTGCCAGCAACTGGCGGCAGCATTCTCGGGCCAGGCAGCGACGTGGGCCGACCTCGACCCGAGCTGGCCGGCGGAAACCATTCGCCTGTTCAGCCCCGGCTCGGACAGCGGCACCTTCGACTACTTCGTGGAAGCGGTGCTGGAAGCGGAAGACTGCGGCAACCTGGGTGACGAGGCCGAAGCGGCCATCCTCGGTGCGGCCAATATCCAGTTCAGCGAGGATGACAATGTGCTCGTGCAGGGTGTCGAAGGCAGCCCGTACGCGCTCGGTTACTTCGGGTTCGCCTACTACAACGAAGAAGCGGATCGCCTGAAGGCACTGGCGATTGACGGCGGCAGCGGCCCGGTGGCACCGAACTTCGACACGGTGGAAGCCGGCGAATACCTGCTGGCACGCCCGTTGTACATCTACAGTGATGCCACGGTAATGCAGGACAAGCCGCAGGTGGCCGATTTCATCAACTTCTACCTGAGCAATGTGGACAGCGTGATCGGTGACGTGGGCTACTTCCCGGCCAGCGTCGAAGCGCTGAACGAAGCCCGGCAAGCCTGGCTCGACGCGATGGGCCAATAAGGTCAACTGACGCGTCGTTCGGGGAGGGGGTCAATGACTCCCTCCCTGAACGCGTTTTGAACCAGAGATTCTTCCGGCGCTTGATGGAAAGCGGCTTTTCGTTAGCTGATACAGGAACACTATGAGCAGTCGAACGCTCGACCTGGTTTCACCCGGCGCACAACTACGGCCACGGCCGATGATCCGGCGGCTGCGCCCAACCGAAACAATCATGCGCGCCGTGCTACTTGCCTGCGGCGTGGTTTCTATCGCCACGACTATCGGCATTGTTCTCGTGCTGGGCCTCGAGTCGCTGGCGTTCTTCCGCGAAGTACCGCTCACGGACTTCCTGTTCAGCACGACCTGGCAGCCCCGGCTGGGCCAGTTCGGGATCTGGCCGCTGCTGAGCGCGACCCTGATGACCACGACTTTCGCCCTGCTGGTGTCGGTGCCGCTGGGTCTGGCCGCCGCCATCTACCTCAGCGAGTACGCGCACCCGCGCACCCGCGCTACGCTCAAGCCGGTGCTGGAACTGCTGGCTGGCATCCCCACGGTGGTCTACGGTTTCTTCGCGCTCACGTTCATGACGCCGCTGCTGCAAGCGATCTTCGGGCCGCAGGTGCAGGTTTACAACACCTTCTCGGCCGGGCTGGTGATGGGCATCATGATCCTGCCGACCATCGCCTCGATGAGCGAGGACGCGCTGAATGCCGTGCCGCGCGCCCTGCGCGAAGCCTCGTATGGTCTGGGCGCGACCCGCTTCGAAACCATCGCCAAGGTCGTCGTGCCGGCCGCGTTCTCCGGGCTGGTGGCCGCCTTCCTGATCGGCATGGCGCGCGCGGTGGGCGAAACGATGATCGTGGCGCTGGCCGCCGGGGCGGGGCCGAACATGACGCTCAACCCGTTCGAGCCTGCCCAAACCATCACCGGCTATATCGCCAGCATCAGCGGCGGCGACATCAGCTACGACTCGCTCGACTACCAGAGCATCTTCGCGCTCGGCCTGTTCCTGTTCCTGTTCACGCTCGTCCTCAACCTGGTGAGCCAGTGGATCAGCCGCCGCTTCCGCGAGGTCTATCAGTGAGCGCCGCGCCAGAGACTGCTGGCGGCGTCATCCACGACGAGGCGGCGTACAAGCGCGGGCTGCGCCTGCGTACATGGCGCGGCACAGCCTGGCAGAACTTCTTTCTGCTGGCCATCGTGGCCGGTATCGCCGCGCTGATCGCGCTCGGCTTCACGGTCGTCAACGACGCCTTCGGTTACGTGATCGCCACCTACGAGACGCCCGCCGCTGAACTGGCCCCGAACGGCGACCTGAACGGGCTGTCGAACGCCGAACTGGCGCAGATTCTGACGGAACACACGCCGAGCCGCCTGGCTGTGTACATCCGTGACTATTTGTACAGCGGCGACCCCGCCGAGTTTGCCAAACTGCCAATGAGCCAGGCGCTGCCCGGCGCAACCCTGCTGCCCGGCGCGGAAAACCGGACCGTGCGCGAACTCAACGACGAACAGCAGGCGGCGATTCTGGGCGATAACCTCAGCCAGCCAGTCCTCGTCACCATCGTCGAGGACAACGTGGTGGGCGAAAGCATCTACCAAACATTCAGCCTGACCGAATCGCTCGTCAACCGCGCTGGTATCGAAGCGGAACTGGCCAGCGCGCCGGAAGGAGCAACGCTCAGCTTCCGGTCGTGGGTGAGCCTCGACTTCCTGCTATCGCCGCCCTCGGCCAACCCGGCTACCACCGGGGCGCGCGTGGCGCTGCTCGGTTCGCTGTGGGTGACGGCCCTGACGATACTGATCGCGTTCCCGATAGGCGTGGGGGCGGCCATCTACCTCGAAGAGTACGCCGCGCCAACCCGCTTCAACCGCTTCATCGAAATCAACATCCGCAATCTGGCGGGTGTGCCTTCCATCGTATACGGCATCCTCGGCCTGGCGGTGTTCGTGCGGGCGCTGGCGACGTTCACCGGCGGACGCAGCATCCTGTCGGCGGCGCTGACGATGTCGCTGCTGATTTTGCCGGTGGTCATCATCAACGCGCAGGAGGCAATCCGCGCCGTGCCGCTGTCGCTGCGCGAGGCCAGCTACGGCGTCGGCGCGACCAAGTGGCAGACGATCTGGCGGGTGGTGCTGCGCAGCGCCACGCCGGGCATTCTCACCGGCGTCATCCTGGCAATTTCGCGCGCTATCGGCGAAACCGCGCCACTGCTGCTGGTGGGTGCCAGTACCTTCATCGTCAGCGACCCATCGGGCCTGCTGTCGAAGTTCACCGTTTTGCCGATTCAGATTTACAACTACACGGCACGGCCACAGCAGCCGTGGCGGGATGCGGCCGCCGCGGCCATCCTTGTCCTGCTGCTGGTGCTGCTGCTGTTTAATGCAACAGCCATCATCATGCGCCAGCGGGCGCGCCGGAGACTAAGTGCATGAGCATCACCCGTGAAGCCGGCCCGGCCTGGGCCATCGAGCTGAACAAGCTCACGGTGTATTACAACGACAAACTGGCGGTTCGGGATGTGGACCTGAAGATCGAGCGCCAGAAGATCACCGCCTTCATCGGCCCGAGCGGCTGCGGAAAGAGCACGGTACTGCGCAGCATCAACCGGATGAACGACCTGATTCCGGGGGCGCGCGTGACCGGGCGGGTGATGTACAGCGGCAAGAATCTCTACGATACCGATATTGATGCCGTCGAGGTGCGCCGCCATATCGGGATGGTATTCCAGAAGCCCAATCCATTCCCCAAGAGCATCTTCGACAATGTGGCCTATGGCCCGCGCCTGCTCGGTATACGCGACGGCAAGACGCTGAAGCAAATTGTCGAGCAAAGCCTGCGGGCATCGTTTTTGTGGGACGAGGTCAAGGACGACCTGAAGAAATCGGGCCTGGCGCTGTCGGGCGGCCAGCAGCAGCGGCTGTGCATCGCGCGGGCCATCGCCGTGCAGCCAGACGTGATTCTGATGGACGAACCGTGTTCGGCGCTCGACCCAATTGCCACGCAGGCCATCGAAGAACTGATGCTGGAACTGGTGCGGCAGTACACGATCATCATCGTCACGCACAACATGCAGCAGGCCCAGCGCGTGGCCGATTACACGGCCTTCTTCAACATCCGCAAGGAACAAGAAACGGCCGGCAACGAGCGGCGCTGGGGTTTGCTGGCCGAACACGGTGCGACGGAACAGATCTTCAACGCGCCGAAGCTGGAGGAGACCGAACGCTACATCAGCGGCGAGTTTGGTTGAGCGAAACGGCCCTCTGCAATGAAGCTGCGGCGGGCTACACTGTGGGCTGCAACGTCTGCCGGATTTCTGACATGCCGCGCAGCATCACCGGGTATCTACTTCGCCTCACGCTGCTGCTGACCGCCATCAGCGGTGGGCTGGCACTGCTTGTGCTGGGCATCACACGCGGGGCGTCGTCTTCTGGGCTGGTCTTCAGCCAGTTCGAGCAGGGGCGCGGCCAGTACTTCGTCTATCTTGACCCGTACCGTACGCTGACCGTCAGCCGCTATGCAGCCATTCACGGCACCGAAGCAGCCAATGCGCTGCGCGAAGTGGCGTCACGTTCGCCGGATGGGTCGCGCAGCGTCATTCCACGGGTGACCGAGGACGGCGTGGACCTGTTCATCGCTGGAATGGACGGCGGGCTGACCCGGTTGACACAGCGCAGCGACTTCGCCAGCGACATGCCCGGCGTGGCAGAGATGCGCTCGAACACCTATCCGCTTTGGTCACCCGACGGCCAATGGATCAGCTTTGTCTCCACCTTCCCCGAGCAGGAAGGCGTGGACTTGTACCTGGTGTCGGCCGAAGGGACTGCCCTGCGCCGGATTTACGCCAACGTGGTGACGCCAACGCCGCTCAGTCTGCGCTGGATCGCCGCGCCGGGTGAGCCGTTTTCGCCGTGGCTGGCGCTGAGTGCGCTGGCAGGCGGGGCTGTTCTGGCAAGGCTGCTGCGCGCTAAAGCCCGGCGGGCAGCGTGAACAGGCCGTCGCCGGCCGGCTCGAAGGGGCGCACATCCACGACTGCGTCCAGATTGAGCGGGCCGTACAAATGCGGGAATAACTGCGCCGCCTCGTTGGGGTTGCTGGCCTCGAAGGGCGCTTCGTAACGCAGCTCGGCCACCAGCCGGGCTGGATCCACGACGAGCAGCAGCAGGCCCGGATGCCCCTTGAAGCGGGCATTGGCGACCATCACCGCCTGGGCGGGTGTCGAGAAATGGATGAAGCCCTCGGCGTCGAGGGTGTCGCCGCGATAGGTTCCGGCCGCCTGCGCCTGTTCCCAAACGGCGTGGGGGATGATGTGCAGAATGTGCGTCACAAGTGCTCCTGACGAATTGGCGATGGGTGCGCGCCCAGTATAGCGGACGGCGGGTGCTTTCCACCTGAGCCCGCTTTGATGCGATAGCGCCAGGGCGCTAAGGGCTTATGTGACCAGGCTCTGGTGCAGATTAATCGCCCGGCACGTCACGCAGATTCTCGCCCGTCAGCCCCGGTGTTGCCAGAGCAAAAGCGACCATGCGCGCAAATTCGTCGCCCCGGCTGGAGCGGACTGCGCCCGCATTTTCTGCGCCGGGCGGCACGAGGCCGACGACGCGGATACCATCGCCAGCCAGATCGCGGGAGACGGGCAGCGTGAGTGCGGCCAGGCCGCCCTTCGAAGCCGCATAGGCAGCCTGCCCGGCCTGCCCATCGAAGGCGGCCACGTCCAGCGCATTGATAATCACGCCGCGCTCGCCGTTAGCATCCGGCGGGTTGTTGACCATCGCCGTTGCGCACAGGCGCAGCACGTTGAACGAACCGGTGAGGTTGATGCGCAGCACTTCATCAAAGACATCGAGCGGATGGGGGCTGTTTTTGCTGGTTGTGCGCAGCGCCATGCCGATGCCGGCCGTATTGATGGCCGCGTTGAGGCCGCCCCACGTTTGCTGCGCGTAATCAATGGCCGCCTGCACATTGGAGGCCTCGGTCACGTCTCCAACCATCCAACGGGCGTATTGGCCGAGGAGTCCGGCCAGGGACTCGGCCCGCACTTCGTTCTGGTCGAAGATGAGCACCCGCGCGCCCCGGGCTGCCAGCCCGCGCGACGCTGCCGCCCCCAATCCGCTGGCCCCGCCGCTGATGAGCGCAATCGTTTGTGTGAGTTCCATGCGTTTATCCCCGACTCTCTTGTGTATCGTGATTCCTGATCATGCCCTGCCAGCGCGTTTCCAGAGTGTGTTTGCCAAGACCCTCATCCCCCGGCCCTTTTTCCCAAACGGAGAAAGGGTGAACGCCCCACTTCGTGGGCCGATTTCCCTCTCCACTTGCCACGCGTAGATACAGCCGTTCGGAGAGAGATCAAGGATGAGGGCCGTACGTGAGCAGATCGATCACTTTGCAGACACGCCACACCCACCCGGAAACGAATGTTCCCTGCCGCTTGTAAACTATCTGTAACGTTCCATCGCGCAATTGTAATATGGGCCTAGAGTGGACTGCGGACCTTGTTTTGTCCGCCGCCATGTGAAAGCTGAAGTATATCGTGCGCAAGACTCCAATTCCCCAAATCCTCGTTGGCCTCGGCGTCGCCCTGATCCTGATCACGGGCATCATCCACTTCATTGACGCACCGGATAACCTGAGCGAATCCACGCTCAAAGGCGGCCTGTTCATCGTGAACGGGCTGGCCGCATTCGCCGCCGCCTATGGCATTTATCGCAACGCTGGCTGGGGCTGGCTGCTCGGCCTCCTGGTCGCGGGCGGCGCGTTCATCATGTACATCGTTAGCCGCACGGTCGGCTTTCCGGGCCTCGGTGTGGACGACGATTGGCTGGAGCCGATGGGTATCCTCTCGCTGCTTGTCGAGGGAAGCTTCGTCGTGCTGGCCCTGGTAGCCCTGCTGCGCTACCGGCTGACCGCGCCCGAACCGGCCGCGCCGGTTACGCCGCAGCCCCATAACGCCTGACCATCTTCCTATCGAATCGCAGCGGGGCCTTCAAGCGCCTCCGCTGCGATTCATTCCGCTTTCCCGACTTCATCCACCGCGAAGCCGAGCGCCGTCACGTAGCTCTGGTCAATCAGCAGAAGCTGGAGCAACCGCGAACGGCCGTGTTCGTCCTCGGCTTCGAAACCGGATTCCAGCGCCAGGCTAGCGGTCATCTTGTGGTGTTTCAGCACGCGTACCATGCGCTCGGCCAGTGGCAGGGGCATGACGCCAAGCTGGCCCGCACCGCCTTGCAGCAAGTCCACCAGCGGGGCGCTGCGATTGAGGTCATCCGCCTGCTCGATCAGGTGCCGCCACGGTCCGAAAGTTGAGACATAGGCCTGCGAGATATCCAGCACCAAATCCTCGACGTGATCGGGCCGGCCACTGAAATGCACGGCGGCGCGCGGCGAGTTGGCGTGAATGAGCAGCGGATGCTCGGTCAGAAACTGCAGGCGGCCGAATACGCCGAGCGACAGGCGCTGCTCGCGGACGCCGAGCGCCCTCACGGCGTAGGTGCGGAGTGGACGCAGCCCTTCCGCGCCGTCGTCATAGACGGCCGTTTCGATCAGCAGGTTAATTTCGTTTGGCACGCCGCCCATCTGGCCGAGCAGCAGAATACCGTAACCGGCTGGCCCGCTCAGTTCGTCGAGGAGTTGGGCGCGTTTCGGCATGAGCTAACGCCCCACGCGCAGGCGGTGTTCCAGCCAGTCCGGCGCGAAGTGCCCGGCGGCCCGCGCATCGGCGAGGACGGCGTCCACGTCATAGGGCACGGCGCGCAGGTTCACAGTCAAAGCGCCATCCGCGAACGTGAACAGGCCCCACTGGGCGTAACCAGGCCGGTCGAACGACATGCCGACGCTGCCGATGTTGACGATGCGCCAGCCATAGCCGGGCAACAGCCGGTCGAACTGGATGTGAATGTGGCCGCCGACGCCGAGCACGCCTTCGCGGTCGAGCAGGGTGTCGGCCGCCGTCGCATCAGTCATGTCGGGCGTGAGCATCCCCTCGTCATCGCCCGGCGTGCCGTGATAGGCCAGCACCGGCCCGAAACCAGGCGGACGCCACCCGATCTCGCCGGGGAGTTTGGCGAGAAAGTCGTATTCAGGGAACGGCAGGCGTTCGGTTCCCCACATCAGGCCATCAAACAAGGGTCGCAGCATGGCGATGGCGCCAGCCAGCGTTTCGGCATCGGTGGCGGGCGGGCCGCCCCGGCGCGCACCAGTCACCAGATAGCGGTCAGTATTGCCGCTGATGGCGCGCACCGTACCCTTGCGCGCCTCGTCGGCGTCCGCCTCGGCAACCATCGCCAGTATTTTAGCGACGCACTCGGCGGGGCGCGGGCCAAAGGCCGCATAGTCGCCGAGGAACCAGATCTGGTCTGCGCCGCCGAGGACCGCCAAATCGGCCAGCGCCGTTTCAAAGGCGGTCCAGTTGCCGTGAATATCCGAGAACATCGCCACCCGCATGACGGAATCCTTCCCTTGCCCTCTCGGCAGAAAAGAAGCGGAGGGTTCGGCTGGATAGTATCCCATTCGCCCAGCCTTCGCCCCATCCTGCGCGATCTCAACGCTGCAAACACGGCGCAGCGGGCAAGCCGTGCTAGACTGTGGAAAGACTGTTTCCGGGGGCGCGCCGGACGAGCCAGTGCCGCCCGCGCAAGGGGGATGCACCGTGCCTGTAGATACGACGCTTCTGGGCCAACTCAACGACTTCGACCCGGCCGTACGCAAGCAGGCCATCATCGCTATCGGCCGCAGCAAAGACCCGGCCGCCCTGCCCTATCTGGCGACGGTAGTACGCACCGACCCCGAACAGGAGCTGCGCGAACTGGCCCGTAAAGCCGGGCAGTACATCCAGCAGAACGCCGCCGCCGCGCCCGCTGCCGAACCCCCACCACCCGCCGCGCCAATCATCACACCACTGGCCCCTGCGCCGGCACCGCCCAAAGCCGCGCCCGCGCCGATTCCTGAGCCGGGCGATGAGGACATCGGCTATCTGTCGCGTCCCTACAGCGAGTACGAGGAAGAAGATGCTGTGGCATTGGCGGCGCTGGGCGTGGCCGCCGGGCTGGAGGGACTGACCAGCGGCGACCCGGAAGCGGCGAAAGCCATCATGGAAAGCGGAAGCGCGCCGGGCAAGCTGCCGGTGCGCGGCCAAAGCTATGTGGTGACGGACAACAAGCAGAAGACCGCCCGCGACTTGGTTGAAGCGGCGCTGACGGCCAACCTCAACAACGACAACGGGCGGGCCATGCGCTATCTGTATCAGGCGCTGATGACCAACCCGAACCTGATCAACGACGATTACTTCGCCAAAATCGCCAGCGGCGTGACCGACAAGGGCCGTGACGAGGCGATTCAGATGGTGCTGGATCAGGGCGAGCGCAAGTCGTTCATCAAAACGCAGGACAAAGCCGTTCGCACGGAACGCAAGGAGAAGCACCTCGGCGAAGCGCGTAAGTCGAACTGGATGGGCGTACTGGTAGACGTCATCATCTTCATGTTCATCAATACCGCCGGGCCGCTGGCCGTCTTTTTCGCTATCTCGGAGGGCATCAATAACTTAGACCCCACCTTCGCCATCGAATTGGACAGGGCGGGAATCACGACGACCGGAATAGGTTTCGCCTTCTTCCTGCCTATCGTGCTGTGGTCCGCCATTTCGAGCATCCTCAGCCTGTTCCTGATGTCCGGCATCATTCATGTCGTCGCCACACTCCTGCTGCGCGGAACCGGCACCTATGCCTATCTGCTCACCCAGCTTCTGGGCCTGTACAACCGCTTCCTGCTCATCATCTACGTGCTCATGTTTGTGGCCATGATCATCCTGTTCGTCACGGCCGGCTCGCCGATGGTGCTGTGCGTCACGCTGCCCATCGTCATCATCTCGCTCGTTATGGTGTTCAAAACGCTGGGTGTCGTGGGCAACGTCTACGACTTCGGGCTGGTGATGGGCTGCCTGTCGGTGCTGGCCGCCTATGTCGTGCTGATGCTGATCTCGTTCGGCATCGGGGCGCTGTTCGCCAATACGCTGCTGGAGGCGCTCTCGCCGCTGCTGACGCGGGGACTTCCGCTACCGTGACGGGAGACTTCCGCTTCAGCGTTCGCGCCTGGCGCGTGCTGGCTTCAACGCCGGTGCTGGTCAATCGCTGGCTGAACCTGCGCCGCGACGCCTGCGAGCGGCCAGATGGCGGGCTGGTGGACGAATACTACGTACTGAGCGAGCCGGATGTGGCGTGCGTCGTCGCGCTCACCGGGGATAGACAATGCCTGCTGGTCGAGCAGTACAAGCATGGTATCGGCCGCGCCTGCCTGGAAATCCCCGGCGGCCTGTTCGACGAAGCCGACGCCGACCCGCTGGCGGTCGCCGAACGGGAACTGCGCGAGGAGACCGGCTTCATGAGCGAGCGATGGCTGAAGCTGGGCGTGCTGGCGATCAGCCCATCACGCACGCCGGTGCAGATGCATCTGTTCGCCGCGCTGGATTGCAGGCGGGTGGGCGATCAGTCGCTTGACCCGAATGAGGAGATCATCGTCCATCAGCGGCCGCTGGCCGAAGCGCTGGCGCTGGTGCAGGATGGCACGATCAACGCGGCGACGTCCGTCGCCGGGCTGCTGCTGGCGGCAACCGAACTGCGTGAACGCGGGCTGGTAGAATAGGGCACTCATCCTAAATCCCTCTCCCTCATGGAGAGGGAAACTGCGCTCGCTGCGCGGGCCGTTCGCCCCTCCACCAGAACCGGACAAGGTCAACGTCCTCGCGGTATCACAAGGACAAGCGCATGAAATTTCCTGCTATCCTGGCCCTGGCCGCCGCCGGAGTGGGCGCGGCTGGATGGGCTTATGCCCGCTTCATCGAGCCGGGCCGCTTCGATATCACCCATCTCGACCTGACCCTGCCCGGCCTGCCATCCGCCTTTGATGGCTACCGGATTGTTCACCTCAGCGACCTGCATTACGACGGCGTGATGAACGCGCGGCGAATGGCGGAAATCGCTGCACACGCCCGCGCCGCCCGCCCGGACATGGTGGCCTTTACCGGCGATTTTGTGACGGCCGAAAAGGGATTCGACACCGCCGAACTGACGCGCTTTCTGCGCGCGCTGTACGCGCCAGACGGGGTCTTCGCGGTGCTGGGCAACCATGATCACGTTGGACACCGCCACGCCCTGCGCCTCGCGCTGGCCGACGCTCGCGTGCTTGAACTGGCGAACAGCGTCTATACCGTGAGGCGGGGCGACCCGGTGCTGCATTTGGCCGGGGTAGACAGCCTGTACCGCAAGAAGGCGCGGCTGGATGTGGTCATCGAGGCGCTGCCAAACGACGATGCGCCGGTCATCCTGCTGGCTCACGAACCGGATATCGCCGACATGGCCGCACCGCTGGGCCGGTTCGCGCTACAGCTATCCGGCCACGCGCATGGCGGCCAAATCGTGCTGCCCTTCGTGACGGCGCTCGGCCTGCCCGAACATGGCCGCCGCTACGTGAACGGCCTGTATCTCGTCAAGCGGATGTTCGTCTACGCCAACCGGGGGCTGGGCATGACTTCAGCCCCGCTGCGCTTCAACTGCCGGCCGGAAATCGCGGTCATCACGCTGCGGGCCCCGGCGCGCCATGCACCGAAATGTGTCACCCCTCGCAGCGGCCGAAGCCTTTGAGCAGGGCCAGCGAGAAGAATTCGAGCGATGGCAGCACCCGGCCGGCCAGCGCCAGCACATCCGGCGGAAGGCTGAAACCGGGGCTGGGCACGGCGATAGACGCCATGCCGGCGGCATGCAGCGCGCGCAGGCCGTTGGCCGAGTCTTCGATGCCGATGCAGTGCGCGGGCCGGGCGTTCAGTTGGCGGGCCGCCTCGAAGTAGATGTCTGGCGCGGGCTTACCGCGCGCGATGTCGTCTCCATAGACCTTGACCTCGAAGACATGCTCCAGCCCAGATAAACGCATGACAGTGTCAATGACGAGGGTGGGTGAGCCGGACGCCAGCGCGACCGGATAGCGGCTGGCGGCCGTCTGTACTGCTTCGAGCGCCCCCGGCAGCAGCGGCAGGTGCGCTTCGAGCCGTCGCACAACGCCTGCGCGCACGGGCTCGATAATGGAGTCCAGTGGCACGTCACCAAGCGCCAGCCGTTCGCGCATGCCAGCCGCCCACTCGACGGTGTTGCGCCCCATCACCGCGTGCTGGTCATCCAGCGTCCATGCCTTGCCGAGGCCAGCCGCATAGTCCACCCGCGACTCCATCCAGCAGGTTTCGCTGTCCACCAGCACGCCATCCATGTCGAAGATGACCGCATCGAAGCCCATCGGCGATCCCCCATTCCATGCAGCATCAGAGGATAGGTGATGGCAGACAAGCGGGCAAGCCTCACGCATGACACATGCGAAGACGGGTTACACTCGATTGGTGAGGAAGCAATACAAGGCGGTGGCGTTATCTGAATTCGCCGAAAGTTGAGGGTTGAAAGCTGAAAGCGAGGTATCCAACTGCTCAAGCACGCGCGAATTTCCGGCGCTCATTACGCCAGTCTCATTTCAACTTTCAGCGTTCAACTCATTTCGTGCTGAGGAGTGGAAAATGTTCCGGTTTGGTAGTGCAGCATTGTTCTCTCTCGTTGTGCTGGCGGCGGGGCTGGCGCCAGTGGCGGCGCAGTCGTGCAGCGCCGAGGCCACCCAGGCGCTCGATCAGGTGGGCGTCAACTGCGCGGGGTTGAGCGATAACGCCGCCTGCTACGGGCACAACGGCGTCGTGGCCGCCTTCAACGAGCCGGTTCAGTTCAGCGCGCCGGGTCATATCGCGCCGCTGCCACCACTGCAAACCATCCAAACGCTGCCCTACAACCCGGAGAATGGCGAGTGGGGCATCGCGGTGCTGCGCTTGCAGGCCAATCTGCCCGGTACGCTCCCCGGCCAAACGACGACCCTGCTGCTGATGGGCGACATGAAGGTGGCCGCTGTCGAGAACGCGGTCGCGCCGATGCAGGCCTTCAACCTGCGCGTCGGCGTCGGGCAGGCCCAGTGCCAGGGCCTGCCGCCCTCGTCCATCACCATCAATGGCCCGCAGCGCGCCAGCCTCGACCTAACCGTCAACGGGGCCAGTATGCGCCTGGGATCGAGCGTCACGATTCGCGAAACGCCGGACGGGCGGCTGCGTTTCATCGTCACCGCCGGACGCCTTGAGATTGAGAATGGCCCGATCATCCCGGTCGGCTTCGCCACCAGTGTCAACCTTGATGACAACGGCGACATTATGGACGACTCGTGGGACGAAGTCGGGCCGATGAGCTTCGAGGAGTGGGAGGAGCTATCCCCGCTGGAGGAGCTACCGGAAGATGTGCTGGGCGAGGAGTTCCCGCTGCCGTCGGAAGAGGAGATCGCCCTGCTGGACGCCCTCGATTTTGACATGCTGCTGGAACTCGACCCGTATCTGGCGCTGGCGCTGGCCGAGGACTGGGCCGCCAGCGGAATTCTGCCCGAAGACCTCGACGGCATGACGCTGGATGACGTGGAAGCCTACGTACTGGACAATATCAGCTGGTTCGCGGGCGACGAAGATGCGCTGGAGGCCATCGGCGCGAGCTTTGGCCTCGACGACGAAACACTGGCAGGCTTTGCCGATGAGCTGGGCCTTGAACTGAACGCCGAAGACGTGGCCGGCGAGGAAGACCTGACTGATGAAGGTGAGTTGACCGGCGAGGACGATGCAGACGCCGTGGATGACGGCGGCCAATCAGTGGACGATGCCGCGCCGCCCGATGATGGCGGGGGCGAGGGACAAGGAGACGGCGGCGAAGGTTAACATCCTCTCCACCGCATTAAGGTTCGTTGAAATGCCTTGTACCCCGGCCAGTCCGTGCTATGATGCGCTCTATTCTCGTCACTCAGAAGAAAGTCTGACCCCCGTATGCTTTACGAACGCCCTCTGGTCCTTTTCACCAACGATGACGGCATCGCGTCGCCCGGCCTGTGGGCCGCCGTGGACGCCTTTTGCGACTGGGCGGATGTGCTCGTCGCCGCCCCTCACGAACAGCAAAGCGGCACCGGCCGCAGTATGCCGATCACCAGCAAGGGCCGCATCTACCCGGCCGTTCGCCGCCTGGATGGCCGCGATGTGATGGTATACAGCGTGGATGGTACACCCGCCCAGGCGGTGCAGCACGGCGTGATCGAACTGGCCGACCGCCTGCCCTCGCTGATCGTTTCTGGCATCAATTACGGCGAGAACGCCGGTAATGGTGTGACGATTTCCGGCACCATCGGCGCGGCCCTCGAAGGCGCGAGCCTCGGCATCCCGTCGCTCGCCATCAGCCAGCAAACGCCGAAGGATTTGCACCTCTCCTACAGCGCCGAGGTGGACTTTTCGGCGGCGGCTCACTTCGCGCGGCAGTTCGGCGAATGGCTGATCAGCGCGCGCTGCCCGGACGATGTGGACTTGCTCAAGGTGGACGTGCCGATTGGCGCAACCCCGGATACGCCGTGGCGAACGACCCGCATCTCGCGCCGCCGCGTGTACTGGCCCACCCGGCCCGAGCGCGTGGCGCTGGGGGACGAGGGCCGCATCGGCTACCAGTATCAGTCGGACTCGGCACACGCCGAACCGGACTCGGATATCTATGTGCTGCTGCAGGAGGGGCAGGTGTCGGTTTCGCCGATCAGCCTCGACATGACCTCACGCACCGACCTGTTCCGGCTGGAGCAGATGCTGCGCGGCGAGCACGTGAACGGCAGTGATGGCCCGGCGGCCGAGCAGGTGTCGGCCATCCGCACATCGGCCCGCAGCAAGCGCGACCCGGCCGGCAGTTAACTGCCAGAAGCACACAAAGGCCGAAGCCCCCGTGGATGACGGGGGCTTTTCGTTGGTGAAGTTTCACCAGACAGCATAATCTGAGTCTCGAATAGCATTTCTCACCCCTCAAGCTGGGGAAGGCGTTCGAATGAAACCTCACCCCCCGGCCCCTCTCAATCGAAACCTCACCCCCGGCCCCTCTCCGCACGCGGAGAGGGGAGAAAGATCGCGCTGTGAACGCCGGGTAGACTGGAGTGGCGCAAAGCGGCGGCGGCACGCTGCGCCGCACCACCGTGCACCACTTTCCCAGACTTCATTTGCAGAATACGAGTTCCCTCAGGAGGACGCTCAAATCACGACTTGCGGGGATTGGGACAGGTTCGCCATCCGCAAGGACACGACGGAAAAGGCGCAAATCTTTCGCCCTGTGCTACCATCTGAGTGGAGGGACGGTTATCGGGTCGCTGCAACAATGCCTGTTCGACGCCTGTTTGCCCAAATCAGCCTGCTGGCGCTGTTCGCACTGGCGGCCCCGGCGCGCGCCCAAACGCTAGCCCCCACTACACCAACGCCACCTCCCCTGCTCCCTTTCGTGCCACAAGATGGCGCTCTTGCCCCAGGTTCGACTGACGCAGGAAGCGTTTCGCCCGCCCCCGGCGGAGTTGAGGATGCGACGAGCGCCGATCTCGAACCCAAGCCGGTCACCCCGACCTTCGCGCTGCTCCCCGGCTCGGTCGAGGGCAATATCAACGACCGTTTCCCCAGCGTTCGCTACAGCTTCAGCGCGGCCAACGGTGAAAGCGTGCGCTTGCGTATGGAGCCGACCAGTGGCGACCTCGACCCGGTGCTGACGCTGATTAACCCGGACGGCGTAATCATCGCCCGCAACGACGACGAGGCGACCGGCAGCCGCAGTTCCGCGCTGGCTATCACACTTCCGGCGGCTGGCGTGTACATCATTGATGCCTCGCGCTTTCTATCCGACAGCAAGAGCGCCCCGCGCAGCAGCGGCACCTTCCGCCTGACTCTCGACGTAGCCGGCACTACGGCGAACACGAGCAGCGATCCCCTGGCCTCGGCTCCACCCTTCGCCGTCCCCTTCACGCTCCTGCCGCTGCAAACCGTGAGCCAGGGGGCCATTACGGCCGATGCGCCATTCATCTATTTCGCGGTGGCGGGCCAGGCGGGTGACCTGCTGCGGGTGATTATGACGGCGACGAGCGGCGACCTGACCCCGGCCGTGCGTGTGCTGGATGACCACGCCGAGCCAGTCAGTGGCGAACCGCAGGCGCGTTCCGGCGAGGCCATCGCCTTTGCGCCGCTCACCCGCACCAGCTGGGTGCTGATCGAAGCGAGCGCAGCATCCGGCGCGGGCAGCTACGACCTGTTTGCCAGCCGCCTGGCCGCCGCCCCGCTGCGCGTCGGCGAGCCGGTGAATGGTTCGCTCAACGAGATCGCGCCCTCGGCCATCTACCTGCTCAACGGCCGCCTGGGCGAGGAGATCAGCGCCGCCGCTTTCGCCAGCGAGACGGAAGGCGGCATTCAGCCGCGCCTGACCTTGCTCGATGTCGGTCAGCGCCCGATTGCCACCGCCAGCGGCTCACGCTTCGCCACCCTGCGCGCCGAGCTTCCGCGCAGCGGGCCGTATCTGCTGCAAGTAAGCAGCGCCTCACCAACTGATCAGGGCGGCTATTCGCTGCGCCTGACCAGCCGCCCGCCGGATATGGACGCGCTGGCCGCGACGCCCATCGGCTACAACAGCGATGCGGTGGGCGCGCTTGCGGCCGGCGAGCCGTTCGCGCTGTATCGCTTCTCGGGCAAGGCGGGCGACCTGGTAACCCTGACGCTGCAAAGCCCGGACGGCGTATTCAACCCGTCACTGATCCTGATGGACGCCGACCTCAACGAACTGGTCAGCAATGACGACAGCGGCGCCAACCGCGATTCGCGGATCGCCCAGTTCCGGCTGCCGAAAGACGGCGAGTTTCTGATCGCGGCGGCGCGTTCGAGCAGCGGCTTCAGCGCGGCCGAAGCGCCCTACCGCCTGTCACTCACGGCGGGCGCGGTGTCACTGGAGCCGGGCGCGGTGACGGCTACACTGCGCTGGAACGGTCCATCTGACCTCAGCCTGTACGTGCGCGGGCCAGATGGACGCATTCTTTCGCCCAGCCTGCCGGCTAGCCCGAATGGCGGCGCGCTGCAGATTGACAGCAACGCCGGGTGCGGTACGCCGAGCGCCGAGCCAGTCGAGCATATTTTCTGGACGGCTGACGCGCCGCCAGCCGGGGATTATACGGTGTGGGCCTGGAATCAGGCGGGCTGCGGCCTGGACTCTGCCGTGCCATTCACACTGGATTTCTCGGTCGAAGGCGAGCCTGTCCTCAGCGCCAGCGCCGCAGTCACACCCGGCCAGCGCTACGAGGCGGCGGTACGAGTCGCTGCCGACGGGTCGGCTGGCATCGTCGAGCCGGGGCAAATCACCGTGCCGCTTCCTCAGCAGCAGGCCAGTGAAAGCGGTGACATGCCCCTGCGCGAAGGCGAACCATTGACGGGTACAATCAGCAACGACCGTTACGCGCTGTTTTTCCGCTTCAGCGGGAACGCCGGCGAAAATGTCATCCTGCGCGCCGAGCGCGTGACCGGCGACCTCGATCCGCTGCTCGTGCTGCGCGACGGCGCGGACCATACCCTGCCCGGCGGCATTAACGACGATGCTGGCCCGGCTACGCGCGATGCGGCACTGACCTATACGCTGCCCGCCAGCGGCGATTACATCGTCAGCGTCACGCGCTACGGCGTACGCGACGGGACGACCAGCGGCGATTTCAGGCTGACGCTGGAGCGCGCGCCGGGCGGATGAGCCCCCATTGAATGAGCTTTGCCTTGCCGCAGTTTTCGGCCGGGCGGGTAGAATTGCAGCCTATACGCGCATCACGCAGCACAGGGGACACTCATGGATACAGGGCGGGTGCTGGCGGGAATCACCGACGACAAGGACTGGCTGGCCAAGCTGGCAATCGCGGCGCTGATCACGGCGCTCTCCGTCATCACGACGCCGATCCTGATTGGACTGGCGGGCTGGGCGGTGCTATTCGGCTACATGACGCAAACGGTGCGCCGGGTGCGCCAGAACGAGCCAACGCCCCTGCCCGCCTGGGGCGATATGGTTGAACTGGCGAAACTGGGCGGACCTGCCCTGCTGGCCTACCTCGTCTATTTGCTGCCCAACCTGCTGGTCGGCGGCTGCTCCCTGCTGCTGCTGCTGACCACATCCGATACATCGTTCACCAGCACGGGCGTGATGATCGGCCTGCTGTGCTGCCTGCTGCCCCTGCTATTGCTCTACAACATCCTGATCGCGCCGCTATTCGCGCTGGGCATAGGCCGCTATTCGGCCGAGCCGGTGACGGGTGTGTTCTTCGACTTCAGCCGCTTGTGGGGCGAGATGTCGGCCAACTGGGGGCTGACGATCACGTTCCTGCTTTTCCTGCTGGCCTACTCACTGGTGATGGGCCTCGTCGGCGCGATCCCATGCGTCGGCACGATCATCAGCCTGGGGCTCGGCATCCCGGTATATGGCCTGATCACCGGGCAGTATGCGCAGGCTGCGCTCGGCCCAATCGCGCCGCCGAAGAAGCCGAAAAGCAGGCCGGCCTAGCTGGGATTCTGCTCGTTAACCGGGGACATGCAGGTCAGGCGCGCCAGTCCATCCGTCATGAGCCGGGGATGCATGAACTGCGACAGCAGCGCGACGCTTTCGACCACAGCCTCGACGTGGCCCTGAACCGGATACCGCTCTCTGGCCTGCACCAGCGAATGGACGCGCCGCTGAGGACTGGCGTACAGGTTTTGGTACGTCCCAGCCGCTTGAATCTCCAGCGCGTCACCGGTCGCAAGGTCCGGCACGAGCAAGGCGAAACGGCCGGCGGCGCGCAGGTTACCAATACTCTTGAACATGCCATCGCCGAAGTATTCGTTCCATGCCAAGCGCCGCGTGCCGGGTGACCAGTCAAGAAATCCCGGTTCACCGCCACGGTGGGATGCATCGGGAACGCCATCAGGCTCCAGCGTGCCGAGAAAAGCGGTGATCGCACCGGCCATGATCGGCTCAATGCGCGGGTCATTCAGGGAAAGTGGCTCACGGCTGGCGGGCCCAATGATCAGCGCTTCACCCGCCCGGCGAGTGGGCGCGATGTACTTGCGGCAGTTGGTGAAGGCAATCGCGCAGTCTATGACGAGGCTGCCGTCCGTTTCGGTGAGCACGCCCGCAAAGCGCGACCGCCGCGCCTCGACCGGATACAACACCATTCCCCCAACCAGGGTGCCGGGGGCGATATGACGCGCAATCGCCGCTGGAAAACGCAGGCGAATAAAGCCGCCGATGCTGGACGCCTGAACCAGTGGAGGCTGGCCAGACAGCGCAGTAAAGGTGACGGTTCTACCCGCGCCGCCCGTTGCCAGCACAACCACATCGGCCAGCCCGGCGTAGCGAATTACAGGGCCGACCCACTCGGCGAGCATGTCCGCGGCCGGCTCGGAATTGGCCTCACGTTGAACCTGACGCTGACCCTCATGATAGCGAAGCGGATGCATGGTACGACCCCTTCACAGGCACCACCGGGCGTTCGTAGTATATATTACTACTTTTTGTGAAATGGGTAATTTCAGGGCGTTGCTCATGGCCCCTCACTCCTTCCGAAAAAAACCTCACCCCCCGGCCCCCTCTCCGAAAAGAGGAGAAAAGCGGAGCGCGGCGCAAGGCCCCACTGGGTGTTTACGTGAGAAACGGGCGGGACGAAGTTCGGGGTGAGGGGTGGTCTTGTGCCCCCTTGCCGCTCACACCATTGGCCCGCCGAACTGCTCGTTCTGGCGCGTTTTCGCGAGGAAACGGACCAAGCGGCGCTGAAACTCTTGCGGGTCGCGCTGGCGCTGCTCTTCAATCGTGCTGATGCGCACTCGCTGATACAGAGGGGGAAACGCCTGGAAGTTGGCCCATGTCACGGGGTCGGCTTGCAGCGCCGCCAGAATATCAGGCGCGATCACGAAACTGTCTGGCGATAGATCGGGGAGAATGGCATGGCCTGCTGCGGTCATCAAACCGGCGGCAATCAGGCGGCGGGCGCGCTCCTTATTCAGTTCGGTCCAATTGCCATTCGGGCGGCGGGGCGTGAAGCGCTGAACGCGCCGCTGGTCATCCAGTGCCTTGGTAATGCCGTCAATCCAGCCGAAACAGAGCGCTTCCTCGACCGCTTCGACGTAGACTACTGAAGGCTCGTCGGAGCCCTTACGGAGCAATACCAGCCAGATCTCACGCGCATCAGAGTGATTCGCTTCGAGCCATGCGCGCCATGCTGCGCGGTTTGGCGCGTAGAAGGTCTCAGTGATTTCCATGCGAGCACTTCTCTGGACATTTCGGCAACAGGAAATGCGGGCGAGTCTTGAGGTCAAACGCGAGGCAGCGGAGGGAGCGTGGGTGGTGGCGGAGCGTTGGGCATGGAGATGAGCTGGACGATGCCGATAAGGCCAGCCAGCACAAAGCCGAGCAGCGCCAGCAGCAGCAGCGTCGTGATCAGGATGCGGCGCTTCGTCCAGCGCTTGTCGTACATCCAGCCGATATCACCGTCCTTGTCGTCGTCCACATAGGAGTCGTAGACATCTTTTGGGGACGGGTATTCATTAGGGGAAATCTGCTGATCGCCGTACTCGTCATCGTCGAACATGGATTACTCACGGAAGCGCCGGACACATGACGAACCAGCATACGCCCGGTTCGTAAATATCGTCTTAACGCGAAACACCGCCGGTGAGCGGCGGTGTTTCGGCGTCCATTTTCCGAGGTGGAGTTCAGGAATTGGATTCGGCAATCGGGCCGGCCGCTTCCTTGATGATGCCGTCGCGCTTGCCGCGCTGGATAGCCAGCTTGACCTCGCCAATCGCGCGCGTCACCTGAATGCCGCGTGGGCAGGCCGGCGTACAGTTGTAGATGGTGCGGCAGCGCCAAACGCCATTCGGGTCGGCCAGGGAATCGAGGCGTTCTTCCCAACCCTCGTCACGGGTGTCGAAGATGAAGCGGTGACCCTGCACGATGGCCGCCGGGCCGACGTACTCGCCGTTGGCCCAGAAGCTGGGGCAGGAGGAGGTGCAGCACGCGCAGAGGATGCACTTGGTCGTGTCGTCGAACTTTTCGCGGTCTTCGATGGACTGCAGGCGTTCGCGGCCATCGGCCGGCAGCGGTGAGTCGTTGACGAAGAACGGCATGACGCTGCGGTAGTGGGCGAAGAACGGCTCCATATCCACGACCAGGTCTTTGAGCACCGGCAGCCCGATGATCGGCTCCAGTTGGATTTTGTCGCCGGTATCGCGCACCAGCATCTTGCATGCCAGACGGTTGACGCCGTTGATGCGCATGGCGTCGGAGCCGCAGATACCGTGCGCGCAGGCGCGGCGGAAGGTCAGCGTGCCGTCCTGCTCCCACTTGATACGGTGCATGAGTTCCAGCACGCGGTCGGTTTCTTCGGCGTCCTTGACCGTGAATTCCTGCCAATAGGGCCGGTTCTTCCCCGGCACCTCGGGGTTGAAGCGGCGAATTCTGAATGTGACGTCCATGGGAAGCCTGCTCTCAAATCATCGAACGGATAATTGCGCTGCGGCCGATTTGCCACCCTGCCCGCCTGTACCTCGACTACTCAGCCTGGAGACTGGGCGAACCAACCGCCGCCTCAGCCTCCTGCCATAACTGTTCGGCGCTGTGTGGAAAATCCTGTATCCACGTCAGCAGCCGGGAAATGTCGTTATCCTTGCCTTCACCCCGCGCGCGCCAGCCTTCGAGAAACTGCACCAGCGCTGACAGGCCATGCCCGGCCTCATGCAGAGCCAGCGACCAATCGCCTGCGCAGGCGGGGTCCATCGGCTGACCGTCCGTATTCAGCGCCATCGCGCCGAGCAGTACCGGAAGGCCGTCATCAAAATCCGGGCGGTACGCCAGCCAGAATTGATCCAGCAAATGGATCGCGGCGCGATAGCTGGTTTCAGGCGTCATCGTCTTCAACCTCCGGCGGATGCCCGGCTTGCGAGAAGCCTGTTAACGGCGACCACGCGCGAGGTGGCTGATTCAGCTCGCCGTTACAGATCTCCTCACCTCGAACCTGCACCCACACCTGACGCTCAACACTCAACTGCCGAGTGTACCAAAGATTACCGTACCAATCCCGCCCGGTCAGATTCGGTGGATTGCTGGCTGTCTCGATCAACAAGCTCCGGTTTTCGGGCGTGTCGCTCAGATGGCCGGGCGCATCGCGAAAGATATGCGGGACACGAGCCTCCGGTATAGAAGGCTTCATGACTGCCTAGTACACACGCACTTTCGGCTTGAATCGCTCGTCCGTCTCGGCCAGCGACATATCCACTTTCTTCTGGACGTTCAGCTCAGGCTCAATCGGCCCGGCCGGATAGGGCGAACCGGCCGTATTCGTGGCCAGTGTGTGCACCAGCCAGTTGGCGTCGTCGCGCTCTTTGTAGTCCTCGCGGCTGTGCCCGCCCCGGCTTTCGGTGCGGTTGAGCGCGCTGACGGTCGTCACTTCGGCCAGGTCGAGCAGGCAACCCAGCTCCCACGCTTCGAGCAGATCGGAGTTGAAGCGGGCGCCCTTGTCGTCAATCACGAGGTCAGTCTGGTAGCGGCTCTTCAGTTCGCGCACGGTATCGAGGGCTTCCTGCATCGCGTGGCCCTCGCGGAAGACGCCGACCTTGTCCATCATCGTCGTTTGCATGATATGACGCAGTTCGCCCGCGCGCGTTTTGCCCGCGCTCGACTTGATACGGGTCAATTCGGCCTCGATCTCGCCGGTTGGGTTGGCAGGCAGCGGCACCCAATCCGCCCCCTTGGCGTATTCGGCGATATGCTTGCCGCCGCGCCGCCCGAACACAACCAGGTCCACCAGTGAATTGGTGCCGAGGCGGTTCGCGCCATGCACCGACACACAGGCAACTTCGCCCGCCGCGTACAGACCGGGCAGGACGGTCCAGTTCTCGTCAATCACCGCCGCGCCGTCCACGTTGGTGGGAATGCCGCCCATCGCGTAGTGGGCGGTCGGCTGAATCGGCATCGGCTCTTTGACCGGGTCTACGCCGAGGTAGACGCGGCAGAAATCGAGGATGTCGGGCAGCTTCTTCTCGACGTATTCGCCGTCAATGCGGCGCGTTTCGCCTGCTTCCGCCAGGTAGCGGTTGACTGTTTCCGGCGTTACATCGAGGTAGACGTAGTCCTTGCCCTTGATGCCGCGCCCCTCGCGCACTTCGAGGTAAATCGAGCGGCTGACCACGTCACGGCTGGCGAGGTCTTTGATGCGCGGGGCGTAGCGTTCCATGAAGCGTTCGCCGCGCCCGTTGATGAGGACGCCGCCTTCGCCGCGCACACCCTCGGTGATCAGGATGCCCATCTTGTAGATGCCGGTGGGGTGGAACTGGAAGAACTCCATATCTTGAAGGGGCACGCCGCGCCGGTAGACGACGGCCGCGCCATCCCCGGTCAGGCTGTGGGCGTTACTGGTGACGCTCCAGACGCGGCCCCAGCCACCGGTGGCGAAGAGCGTGCTCTTGGTGTGGAAGATGTGCAGCTCGCCGCTGCCCAGCTCGACGGCGATGACGCCCACGCACGCACCCCGATTCATGATGATGTCCACGACGTGGAACTCATCGAAGAACGTGACATTGTGCTTGATGCACTGCTGGTAGAGCGTTTGCAGGATCATATGACCGGTGCGGTCGGCGGCGTGGCAGGCGCGGCGCACCGGCTTCTCGCCGAAGTTGCTGGTATGGCCGCCGAAGCGCCGCTGGCTGATGCGGCCGTTCTCGATGCGGTCGAACGGCAGGCC